>JBEKRW010000007.1:0-23351 GCA_049517595.1 Candidatus Cybelea sp.
TATTACCCAGCTTGACCAAACGTTCGAGCACCTCGAGGAGCTTATGAATGTCGGCGAAGTGCAATCCGGTCGTCGGTTCGTCGAGCACGTAAAACGTGCGGCCAGTCGATCGCCGCGAAAGCTCCGTGGCAAGTTTGACACGCTGGGCCTCCCCGCCTGAGAGCGTCGTCGCCGGTTGGCCCATCTTGATGTAGCCGAGCCCGACGTCGCAGATCGTTCGCAGCTTATTGTGCACGCGCGGAATGCTGGCGAAGAACTCGTTGGCTTCGTCGACGCGCATCTCCAGCACGTCGGAGATCGTCTTCCCTTTATACTTTACCTCGAGCGTCTGCGCGTTATAGCGGCGTCCCTTGCAGACTTCGCACGGCACGTAGACGTCGGGTAAGAAGTGCATCTCGATTTTGATGATGCCGTCGCCCTGACAGGCCTCGCAGCGGCCGCCTTTGACGTTGAACGAGAAGCGCCCGGGCGTATAGCCGCGCATGCGCGCCTCGGGAACCTGCGAAAAGAGCTCGCGAATGATATCGAACGTGCCGGTATAGGTCGCGGGATTGCTGCGCGGCGTCCGCCCGATCGGCGACTGATCGATCACGACCATCTTGTCGAGCTGCGCCGCACCCTTGACCGATCCGTAGGTTCCGCCCGGCGGCTGACGATGGAGATGCTGATTGAGGGCCCGCACGAGCACCTCGTTGACCAGCGTGGATTTGCCGCTGCCGCTAACGCCGGTCACCGCGGCAAAGACGCCGATCGGAAAGCGTACGTCGATGCCGCGCAAGTTGTTGGCTTTGGCGTTGCGAACCTCGAGCCACCCTCGCGCTTCACGGCGGCGGCGCGGAATCGGAATGAACTTGCGTCCCGACAGATACGCGCCCGTCTCGGAAGCGGGATTGGCAACCACGTCGGCGAGCGTGCCCGCGGTGAGAATCTCGCCGCCTTCGGCTCCCGCACCAGGTCCGATATCGACGACGACGTCCGCGGTCCGCATCGTGTCCTCGTCGTGCTCGATCACGATCAACGTATTGCCCAGGTCGCGCAGCGTCTTGAGCGTGGCCAACAGCCGGTCGTTGTCGCGCTGATGCAAGCCGATCGATGGCTCGTCCAAAATGTAGAGAACGCCGACCAGCGCGCTGCCGATCTGCGTCGCAAGGCGAATGCGCTGCGACTCTCCGCCGGCCAGCGTCGTGGCCGAGCGCGAAAGCGTCAGGTAGTTCAGCCCCACGTTGGTCAAAAAGCCCAGGCGCGCGCGCACCTCTTTGACGATCTGGTGCGCGATCTGTTCTTGGCGCGGCGTCAGCGTAAGCTCGCGGAAAAAAAGCTCGAGTTGCTCGATGGACATGCGGGTAAGCTCGTCGATATTCCGGCCGCCCATCGTAACGGCCAACGCTTCGGGCTTCAGGCGCGCGCCTTTGCAGGACGGGCAGACCGACGCCGACATGTACTTCTCGATCTCTTCCTTGACGTAGTCACTCGACGTCTCGCTATAGCGCCGTTGCAGGTTGTTGACGACCCCCTCGAACGACGAACGATACTCCCACGTCTTGCCGCCGCGCGACGTGTAGGCAAAGTTCTGCTCGCGATCGGTTCCATACAGGATGACGTCGAGCACTTCGTCAGAGAGCTGCTCGATCGGCGTCGACGTCTTCACGCGATAGCTGCGCAGCACGCGTTCGAGCTGCTGCATGTAATACGGATTCATCGACGGATACCGCCCGCTGCCCATGTTGCGGCTCCAAGGCACGATCGCGCCTTGAGCGATGGATTTACTGCGGTCGGGAACTACTTTCCACGGATCGATCTCGATTTTCTCGCCGAGACCGCTGCACGCCGGGCACGCCCCATAGGGCGAGTTAAACGAAAAGAGCCGCGGCGCAAGCTCCTCGAACGAGAGCCCGCAATAGACGCACGCGAACGCTTCGCTGAACGTCAGTTCCCTATCGTCCAAGAGAACCGTGACGATGCCGCTTGAAAGGCGCAGCGTCGTTTCGACCGAATCGGTGAGCCGCTTGCGAACGTCCGGCTTGCGAACCAGCCGGTCGACGATCACCTCGATCGTGTGCTTGCGCTTCTTGTCGAGAACGATCTTCGACGAAAGCTCCTTTGTCTCGCCGTCCACGCGCACCCGAGTGAAACCCTCTTTCGCAATCTCTTCAAAGAGCTTGGTATATTCGCCCTTGCGTCCGCGCACCAACGGCGCCAGCAACACCATGCGGCTGCCTTCGGGCAACTCCATGATCGAATCGACGATCTGCTCGCTGCTTTGCGTGCTGATCTCGCGGCCGCATTGGTAGCAGTGCGGCGTGCCGACGCGCGCGTAGAGCAGCCGCATGTAGTCGTAGATCTCCGTCACCGTGCCGACCGTGGAGCGCGGGTTGCGTGAGGTGGATTTTTGATCGATCGAGATCGCCGGCGACAGGCCCTCGATGTAGTCCACGTCGGGCTTCTCCATCTGCCCGAGAAACTGACGCGCGTACGACGAAAGCGACTCGACGTAGCGGCGCTGCCCTTCGGCATAGATCGTATCGAAGGCCAACGAGGATTTCCCCGAGCCCGAAAGGCCGGTTATCACGATCAGCCGGTTTCTGGGCAGCACGAGGTCCACGTTCTTGAGATTGTGCTCGCGCGCACCCTTGATGACGATGGAGTCTAGGGACACGGTATTTAGGAGACACCGATTGGCGAAAGAAGTATGCGCCCCACGTCGGCAATCGAGCCGACGGTCGCGTCGGGAGGCGTCGCGCCGGGCGGCAGCTCCTCGGCGCGAACGTTGAGCCAGACGGTAAAGAGCCCCGCTTCCAGGGCCCCCCGGATGTCGCGGTCGTAGCGGTCGCCGACCATCGCCGCACGAGCGGGCGCGCCGCCCAGCGTGCGGCACGCATGGGCGAAGAGCAAGGGGTCGGGTTTGATCATGCCGACCTCGTCAGCGAGAAAGATCGCATCGAAGAACTCGCTGACGCGCAAGAGGGCGATCTTTTCACGGTGTCGGTCGGCGCTTCGCTGCGCCACCTCGGGATCGCCGACTCCGACGCTTTCGAGGGCGGTCTGCCACATGCTCGCGCGAACGCGCGAAAGCTTGACCTTCAGATCGTCGGCGGAAAGCCGGTGCCAGAAGCCCTCCGCTTCCGCAACGTAGGCCGCCTTGAGGGCGAGCGCGTCGATGCCATGCTCGGCGGCAACTTCGCGCGCCACCTCTTCGGCAGCCGACTTGTAGGCGTACGTATCGTCGTGGAGCGTGTCGTCGAGATCGAAGAGCACGAGATCGATGCGGCGCAACGAGGCAGCCTCGTTATTGCATCGGTGTCAAGCGCATACCCGCGATCTTTCCTTGCCCATCGATGCCGATGAGAAAGTCGAGCTTCGCGCCGTTCGAAAACGTAACGAGGTAAACGCCGTAGCGAACGCCGGTTTGCGTGCCGGCGTGTTCCTGCTCGAACGACACGGGTGCTCCGAGAGTTCCGATGCTGCTCTTAACGGTTGCCAGCTTATCGTCGGTGAGCGCGGCGCTCATCTCCGTTGTGAGCGCCATGCGATCGAGCTTGCCGCTTTGCAACTGGGCGAACACGTTCTTGGCTTGAGCCAGCATCGCCGGATCCGGCGACGGCGTGGGCCCCGGTGCCGCCGTCTGCGCCGGCAGTGGAGCGACAACCGGCGCGGCGGGCGCCGGCTGTGCTTGTTGCGGCTGTGATACGGGTCCGCCCCCCGGGCCTGTTCCGCCGCCAGGGGGCACCGCGGCGATCGTGCCGGCCAAGAGCACCAGTGTCATAAGCGTCGTACGAATCATGTCAGCTCCTTTCAAAGAATCGTTATCGAATCAAGGGATCGTTATTTAATTTCGGAGAGGCGCTGCGCGAGGAAGCTCCAGCCTTCGGACGAGATCGTCACCGAGCCCGAGAACGGCGTTGCAAACTCATAGATGACGGCGAAGAGTATCGCGATCAAGCCCACGAGAATTGCCGTCATCAACAACTGTGCCGGCCGGTTCTCGACGCCGAAGATGTAACAGAACGCGACCATTGCGAGCGCCCCGGTAATCAAGGCAAACCAAAGAATAACCGGTACGGCCGGCGCCGCGTGAATCAAGCGCTGGCGCCGGGCGTCGAGAAGACGTTGCGCGTTCACGATCGCGGCCTGCTGCGCGTTGACCTCCCGTTGGTTCGCCGGCGACGCGTCGTCAACGCGATAGGTCGCGTCGTTGAGCAAGGTTGTGCCGGTCTCGGGAACGACTTGGTCCCTCTCCATCGCCGGCCACTCGACGTTGATGACCGTTTGTGCGTACCGCGCGAGATCGCTGCGAATCTGCGTGCGGTCCGCCGGAGCGAAACCATCAACGACGTGATACAGGTCGCCGGCGGCGTCGATCTCCTCTTGGACGTTGGCGACGGTTGCATCGTACTTCTGCCACACCACCACGACCGAGAATCCCAGCAGCACCGCGTACAGGACGCCGACCGCCGAGAAGAGGTAGCCCGCGACGTCGTTATGGCGCCGGAGCACCTCGGTCTTAAAACGCCGCTGGAGAACGGCGTGCAATCCCACGGATGCGGCCACGACGGCACCGATGATCAGGAGTTCGACCAGCGCCTCGGGCACGTCGAGAAGCGTACGGGTTAGAGCGGCCGCCACGCTACCTCAGTTACTGACGAGCTCGGCCAGGGCCTTGTCGAAAATCTTTGGCGCCCGTCCTCCGAAAAGGATGCCTTCATTCCCGCCGATTTGCCGGCGCAGCTCGATGAGCTCGTCGCGCAGCGCTGCGGCCTTTTCGAACTCGAGGTTCGCTGCCGCCTCGCGCATCTTTCGCTCGAGGTCGCGGGACATCTTGAGCGCGACGTCGCGCGGCAGCTTATCGAGCTTGAGCTTGGCCGCATTTTCCGCCGTGGCCCCGACCATGCTTAAGATGTCGCGAATCTCCTTGCGCACGGACTTTGGTTCGATACCGTGCTCGAGGTTGTATTGCACCTGTCGTTCGCGGCGCCGGCGCGTCTCGCCGATCGCGCGGGCCATCGATTCGGTCACGACGTCGGCATACATGATGACCTTGCCCTCGACGTTGCGCGAGGCGCGGCCGATCGTTTGAATGAGCGACGTTCCGCTGCGCAGATACCCCTCTTTGTCTGCATCGAGAATGCCGACCAGCGAGACTTCGGGAAGGTCGAGCCCTTCGCGCAGAAGATTGATGCCGACTAAAACGTCGAAGACGCCGGCGCGCAGGTCGCGCAGAATCGCGACGCGCTCGAGCGTATCCACTTCGCTGTGCAGATAGCGGACGCGCAGACCGTTCTCGACCAGATAGTCGGTAAGGTCCTCTGCCATCTTCTTGGTCAGCGTCGTCACAAGCACGCGTTCCTCGCGGTCGGCGCGCAGCCGGATCTCTTCCATCAGGTCGTCGACCTGATTGCGCGTTGGGCGAACCTCCACTTCCGGATCGACCAGCCCCGTGGGCCGGATGATCATCTCCACGACTTGGCTGCTGCGGCCCGTCTCGTACGTTCCCGGTGTCGCCGAAACGTAGACCGCCTGCACGATGTGATCCTCGAACTCGTCGTAGGTCAGGGGCCGGTTGTCCAAGGCGCTGGGCAAGCGGAAGCCGTGCTCGACCAGCACCTCCTTGCGCGAGCGGTCACCTGCGAACATTCCGTGCACTTGCGGCAGCGTCACGTGCGACTCGTCCACGAAGAGCAGCCAGTCCTTGGGGAAGAAATCGATCAAACACGAGGGCGTCGACCCGGGTTCCCGGCCCGTGAGATGGCGCGAATAGTTCTCGATGCCGTTGCAATAGCCAACCTCGCGCAGCATGTCGAGGTCGTAACGCGTGCGCATCTCCAACCGCTGCGCTTCCAGCAGCCGTCCGTGCCGCTTGAAATAGGCGAGCCGTTCCTCGAGCTCGGCCTCGATCGACACGATCGCGCGCTGGAGTTTCTCCTCGGGCGTTATGAAGTGCTTGGCCGGGAAGATCGTCAGCTCGCTTTTGCTCTCGAGATATTCGCCGGTGAGCAGGTTGACGACGTTGATCGCTTCGATCGTGTCGCCGAAAAAGTTGATGCGATGGACGAGCTCTTCCTCGACGCCGACGAACTCGAGCGTATCGCCGCGCACGCGGAAGGTTCCGCGCACCAAGTTGAGGTCGTTGCGCCGGTATTGCATGTCGACGAGCTTGCGCAGGAAAACGTCGCGGTCGACGTCCTCGCCGACCCGAATGTGTGCCGACATCTCCATGTAATCCGAAGGCGAGCCGAGGCCGAAGATGCAAGAGACCGAGGCGACGATCAACGTATCGCGGCGCGTCAGCAGCGACTGCGTCGCCGAATGCCGCAGACGCTCGATCTCCTCGTTGATCGAGCTGTCCTTTTCGATATAGGTGTCGGTCGACGGAACGTACGCCTCGGGCTGGTAGTAGTCGAAGTACGAGACAAAGTACTCGACCGCGCTTTTTGGGAAAAACTCCCGGAACTCGGCGCAGAGCTGGGCGGCGAGCGTCTTATTGTGGCAGAGCACCAGCGTCGGCTTTTGGACGAGCTCGATGGTGCGCGCCATCGCCATCGTCTTGCCGCTGCCGGTCACCCCGAGCAGCGTCTGGGTACGGTCGCCGCGTAAAACTCCCCGCGCCAAGGCGTCGGTCGCCTTCGGCTGATCGCCGGCCAGCGCAAAGGGCGAAACCAGCGTGAACTCTTGAGCCACGCTTCCTAAGACAGCCTTCGAGGGCCGAACGATTCAGCCAGCGAACGTCCTCCCACGTGCAAAGCCCGCTTCTCTTCTGCGGAAACTCCAATCCGCAGCTGGCCGAAGAGATCGCCAAGCGCCTGCGACTTCATGTCGGTAAGGCGCTGGTTTCCGAGTTCAGAAACGAGGAGACGCGGGTGGAGATCGGCGAGAACGTTCGCGGGTCCGAGGTCTTCGTCGTCCAGTCCATCTGTAAAACCGCCAACGGTAAGGGCGTCAACGACGCCGTGATGGAGCTGCTTTTGATGATCGACGCGTTGCGGCGCGCCTCAGCGGCCCGGATCACCGCCGTGATTCCCTACTACGGCTATGCCAAGCAAGACAAGAAGACCAAAGGGCGCGAGCCGATCTCGGCCAAGGTCATCGCCAATTTGCTCAAGGTGACGGGCGCCCGGCGCATCGTTACGATGGATCTGCACGCGGCGCAGATTCAAGGCTTCTTCGACATCCCGGTCGATAACTTGATGGCGATGCCCGTGCTCTGCAACTACCTTAAAAAGGAAGGTCTTTGCGACGACAAGATCGTGGTCGTCTCACCCGATGCCGGCGGCGTGCACCGCGCCGAGCTTTTCGCCAAGCGGCTCAACAGCACGCTGGCGATCGTCTTTAAACGGCGTCCGGAGCCCGACGTGTCCGAAGTTACCGACATCGTCGGTGACGTTGCCGGAAAAGTCGCAGTCGTCGTGGACGACATGATTTCGACGGGCGGCACGCTCGCCAAAGCGGCCGGAGCGATCAAGGCGCGGGGAGCGACCAAAGTCTATACCGTCGCGTCGCACGGGATCTTTGCCGGTGAAGCCGTCGAGGTGCTCGAACAGTCGGAGATCGAAAAGGTGCTTGTTACCAACACCATTCCGTTCGAAGATTACGGCAACCACCCAAAGTTCGTACAACTTTCGATCGCTCAGGTCTTTGCCGACGCGATCAATCGTATCGTCACCAATCGTTCGGTCTCGGAGCTCTTTGCAGGCGACGAAACCGTCGACGGCGTCGTGACGCCGCCGGCACCGGTTCCCGAAGCCGTTGCCGCCCTGTAGAAACAGAAAAGGAATATCGTGGCTAGCAAAGAGTTGAAACTCTCAATCGAACACCGCACCAAACTCGGAACGACCGGGTCCCAAGCGCTGCGAGCGCAAGGGAAGATCCCGGCAGTCGTCTTCGGGCACGGAACCGTTCCCGATCATATTGCAGTGGACGCCCACGCGTTCAAGGAACTGCTCCACCGGGCCGGGCGCAACGCCATCGTCACGCTGACCGACGACGCAAAGAAACAGCAGACGGCTTTGGTTCGCGAAGTGCAGACCCATCCGGTCACGCGACGCATCGTCCACGCCGATCTGCAGCGCGTCTCCGCCGACGAAACGATCAGCGCTCGTCTTGGAATCGTAACGATCGGCGTAGCCATCGGCGTGAAGGACATGGGCGCCGTGATGGACATCGTCGCCCACGAAATCGAAGTCGAGGGCCCGGCGAACCAAATTCCCGAGCACTTGGAAGTCGACGTAACGCTGCTCGGGATTCACGACCACGTGACCGCGGGCGACATCCCGCTGCCGGCGGGCTTCACCCTGCTCTCGCCGCCCGATACGCTCGTCGTTACGATCGAGCCGCCGCGGACGCACGAAGAAGAGGCCGCGCCGGCCGAAGGTGCCGCCGAGCCACAGGTGATCGGCGCCGAACCGGCCGCGACCGAGGGGAAGGGGCCCTAGCTGGCGGAGGCGGCCGCCCCGCGGCTGGTCGTCGGGCTCGGCAATCCGGGCACGCAATACGCGGCAACTCGCCACAACGTCGGCTTCATGGTCGTCGACGAGGTGGCGCGCCGCTTCGGCATCACGGGCTGGAAGAAAAAGGACGCGGCACAGCAAGTCTTCGATTCGGCGCGCCGCATCGTCTTCGTGAAGCCCACCTCGTTCATGAACCTCAGCGGTACGCCGGTGCGGTTGATTTCCACGTGGTATCGAACGCCGCCGGCCGGCGTGCTCGTCGTGAGCGACGACATGGACCTGCCGTTTGGGAAACTACGCATGCGTCCCAGCGGCGGCCATGGCGGGCACAACGGACTGCGCTCGGTGATCGCAACGATCGGTGAAGAGTTTCCACGCCTGCGCGTCGGCCTGGGGCGCCCCGAGTTCGACAGCGTGGACCACGTGCTGAGCCAGTTCAACGACGACGAACGCCGCGCGCTGCCGGAAATTATTTCGGCGGCAGCGGACGGCGTAACGCTATGGATCGACGAGGGGCTCGAAACGGCAATGCGCTTCGTCAATACCTGGGTCGCTACGGACATTCCGACGGAACGTGGTTGATCGCCGCCACGCGCACGCCGGTGCCGGGCGACGCGTACAGAAAGAGCATGGCAGCCAGCTCGGGGCAGACTTCTTCCATGCGCTGATCGCTGTCGCGCACGAGCGCACGCACGGCGTCGGACGGGTCGCCGGTGAGTGCGACGGCGTACCGATCGGCCGAAAAATCGTACGAGCGAAGCGCCGCGTTGCGCACGGGAACGGCGGCGATGTAGAGCAGCGCCAGCAGCGCGCCGACGATCGCGAGGCGCGAGAGCGGATCGTCGTCGCGGCGGAAGCGGAAGCGGTCGGCGATCACCACCGCAAGCGCTGAAAAGAGAATGATGATGCCGCCTTCGATCAGAGCGATGGCGAGCAGGTCGTGGTGCGCGACGTGCGCCAGCTCGACGGCCACGTCGTACTCCAGTTCCGCCGGCGTGTCGCCCGCGACCAGCGTATCGGTCAGCAGAATCCTACGTGTCGAACCGATGCCGATGATGGCCGCTTCGCCGATCGGCGTATTGCGCACGCCCTCCACCCCAACGTGGAGGCCGCCGAAGCCCGCGCGTTCGAGCACGCTATGCGTGCGCGCGTCGAGGCTGCCGTCGAGCGGATGAATCGTGCGCCCGAAAACGGCGATGTACGGGCTCGCGTACGCCCAGATGACGCAACCCGCGAGAATCCCCAGGACCGTGTAGACGTACCACTGATGCGTCCGCTGGACCCATCCGAGCACGATCGCGGCGATCAAACCCGCGATGAGCATGCCCAGCAGCGTGTGAATGCCCCACGAGACGAGCCACCAGCGCGTCAGTTCCAAGTCCATCTGCATGATGCGCGCCACCCGGTACAGGTAGAAGGCAGGCAGCAGCGAGGCAAGGCGTGCCAACAACGCGAGCGCTGCGCCGAAGGCAAAGCGCAGCAGCCAATCGGTGCGGATTCGACGGCGCAGCCAGTCCCGAAGACGCGCGGCGCCGCCCGAGCTCCACAGCCAAAAGAGCGCCGCCGACTCGCAAATGAAGATGAGCACCCACCCGGGGAGCGTCCAGTGCGCGCGGCGCAGCGCCGCCGCCTGCCGCTGCGGATCGACGAGTTGCGTTGCGGGCTGGCTCATTAAGGCCGCGCTGGTAAGCGTATCGACTCGATGATCGAGCGCGTTGGGGCGCTCGCCGGTCGCAGCGGCGGCGAAGCCAAACCCAAAAAGAGCGAAGAACAGCGCCGCTGCGGCTATGCCATTACGCAAAGGAGCGCTCCTTTGCTTTTGCCTTGCCGGCGCTCGCGTGTCTCACGAAACCCTCTTTCGGTTGGAGCTACCTACTTCTTCTGCATTGGGCGTGCGGGATTGCCCGCTACGCGTTCGCCGGCGGCAACGTCCTTGGTGACGACGGAACCGGCGCCGGTCAAGGCTCCGTCGCCGACGGCAACGGGAGCGATGAGCGACGTATTCGAACCGATCGCAACGTTGCGCCCGACGACCGTTGGATGCTTCCGCTCGCCGTCGAAGTTGCAGGTGATCGTTCCGGCGCCAATGTTTGTCTCTTCGCCGATCGTCGCATCGCCCAAATAGGAGAGATGGCTGACCTTCACGCGGCGGGCCAGATTCGATTTTTTGATCTCGACGAAGTTACCGACGTGGGTTTTGTCGCCGAGCCGCGTCTCACCGCGGAGATGGGCGAACGGCCCGATCCAGACGTCGTCCCCGGCCGTGGTATCGCTGACGACGCTCTCGCGCACCGTGACGCGATCGCCGAGTTTGGCGTTGGATAGGCGGCTATTCGGACCGACGACGCAGTTCCGGCCGATCTCCGAAAGCCGCGCGATCGTCGTGTTGGGGTAGAGCACCGTATCGCTGCCGATCGTCAGCTCCGGCTCCAAATAGGTCGTGTCGGGGTCGACGATCGTGACGCCGTCGCGCATGTGCGCGGCGCACAGGCGCGCGTTCATCTCTTTGCGCGCCTGGGCCAGCTCGACGCGGTCGTTGATGCCCAGCACCGAAAGATGATCGGCCGCGAGCACCGGCCGAACGTCTTTTCCGGCGCTCACAAAATTTCCGACTAGATCCGTGAGATAGTACTCTCCCTGTGCGTTATCGGTACGGAGGTGCGTCACGGCATCGCGCAACGCAGCCTCGTCGAAAGCGTAGATACCCGCATTCATCTCGTCGATCGCGAGCTGTTCGGGGGTGGCGTCGCGCACCTCAACGACGCGCTCGACGTGCCCTCCGCGGCGCACGACGCGCCCGAAGTTCGACGGTAGCGGCATCTTGACGGTGACCAGCGCCATGACGGCGGCGGCATCGCCGCCGGCATCGAGCGAGTCGGCCATTCCCGCCAGCAGTTCGCCGGTGACAAGCGGCATGTCGCCGCAGACGACCACGAGCCGTCCGGATCTCGGCTCGAGCCGTTCGAGCGCGACTGCAACGGCATGCCCGGTTCCAAGCTGCTCCTCTTGCACGACGCTCTGCACTTCGAAGCTTTCGATTTCGTCGCGCAACTCCGCGTTGATGACGACGACGATCTCACCGATTCCGGCCTGGCGAAGCGCTTGCACGACGTACCACAGCATTGGGCGCCCGCAGATCTCGTGCAGCACCTTGGTGCGCGCGCTTTTCATGCGCGTGCCTTTACCGGCCGCTAAAACAATCGCACGGATCATACCGGGGCCTCCTCGCTTCGCAACAGGGATTCCCATTCTTGCAGCTCGCGTTTGCTGGGAGCACCCAGCAAATCGAGCCCGTTTCGCAGCCGCTCGCGAACGAGATCCCGCCCAAGCAGCTCCATCGAATCGTAGAGTGGGATCGAGGTGGGGCTGCCGGTGATGGCGATGTAGAAAGGCCGCGCTAGCTCGCGGGGTTTTTTGCCGAGCGCGGCGGCAATGCGCGCGATCACACCCTCGATCGTCGAGGAGTCCCAGGTCGCAAGCTTATCGAACTCCGTCAGGCTCAAGCTCAGCGCGCAACGTATAGACGGCACGTCGAGCTTCGCGCTCTCGAAGGACTGCGCCGTCAATGCCAGCCGGCCGGAGAAAAGAAAGGCCAGCAGTGGGCCTAAATCGCTCAAGCGCTCGATGCGCGGCGCCGCGAGCGCGGCGATGCGCGCCAACCGCTCCGGCGAAAGCGCCCACTCCTGCACCCGCTGCACGAAGCTCGTGGGATCGAGGCGCTCGCGAATGTAGCGACCGTTGAGCCAATCGAGCTTCGCCAAGTCGAAGACGGGCCCGCCGATCGGCACGTGCGCGACGTTGAAGCGCTGCACGATCTGCGGAAGATCCAGCAGCTCATCCTCACCATCCCCCACCGCGTTGGCGAGCAGCGCCAAAAAGTTGATCAAGGCCTCGGGCAGGTAGCCCATCTCGCGAAAGAAGAGGATTCCCGTTGGGTTCTTGCGTTTGCTCAACTTGCTCTTATCGGGATTACGCAGCAGCGGGAGATGGAGCAGCTGGGGCGGCTGCCACCCGAAATAGGAGTAAAGCAGCAGATGTTTGGGAGCGCTGGAGATCCACTCTTCACCGCGAAAGACGTGCGTGATCTCCATCAAGTGATCGTCGACGACGTTGGCAAGATGATAGGTGGGCATACCGTCCGATTTGATCAGAACCTGCATGTCGACGCTGGCGTACTCAAACTCGATCGGCCCTCGCCGCAGATCGTTGACGACGCAAACGCCTTCGTCGGGAACGCGCAAGCGCACCACGTACGGCTCGCCGGCCGCTTCGCGCCGCGCCACGTCTTCCGCCGAATACGTTAGGCAATGGCCGTCGTAGCGCGATGGCCGCCCGGCGGCGCGCTGCGCGACGCGCATCTCTTCCAAACGCTGCGGCGTGCAGAAGCATTTGAAGGCGTCGCCCGAAGCGATCAGCTTCTCCGCGTAGGAGGCGTAAATGCTCGAGCGTTCGCTCTGCCGATACGGGCCGAAGGGGCCGCCGACGTCGGGACCTTCATCCCACGCCAGGCCGCACCAGTGCAGGGCCTCCAGGATAACGCTTTCGCTCTCGGCCGTACTGCGAGCGCGATCCGTATCCTCGATGCGCAGGATGAACTGGCCACCGTGCTGGCGCGCAAAGCAGTAGTTGAACAGCGCGACGTATGCCGTACCGACGTGCGGATCGCCGGTCGGCGACGGCGCGACGCGCGTGCGGACTCGCGTCGGATTCAAAGTTTGTTAGGCCGCAGTTCTTCGCTTACCGCACTCGCGCGTCACGAAGTCCACGATCGTTTGCAGCGGTGCGCCGGGCGTAAAGATCTCGCGAACTCCAAGCTCTTTGAGCCGCTTTGCGTCCTCCGGCGGAATCGTCCCGCCGCCGAAAAAGACGATGTCTCCCGCATCTTGGGCTTTGAGCTGCTCGACGACGAGCGGAAAGAGCGTCATGTGCGCGCCCGAAAGAATCGAGAGACCGATGCCGTCGGCGTCTTCCTGCACGGCGGTCTGCACGATCTGCTCGGGCGCCTGGAAGAGTCCGGTATAGATCACTTCCATCCCGGCGTCGCGTAACGCACGCGCGATCACCTTCGCGCCGCGGTCGTGACCGTCGAGGCCGGCTTTAGCGATGACGACGCGTAGCGGCCGTTCGTTCATCTCTTATCTCATCTTGGCGGCGGCTCAAGTGAAGCGCTTCCTCGAGCTTCCGCTTCACCTGGGCCAGCGTGCGGCGCACGCGGTGGACTTGAAGGTTGGATTCGAACATCTCTCGCTCCGTCATAGCACCGCTCGCTCCGTATAGCGCCCGTACACGCTCGCCATCGCTTCGACGATCTCACCCTCGGTAGCGTACGCGTTGACGCAGTCGATCAAGTGCGGCATCAGGTTGTCTTTTGGATCGCCGCAGGCGGCTCGCAGGCTTTCGAGAGTGCGCTGCACCGCGGCAGCGTCACGCCTCGAGCGCAAATCCTGCACCGAGACGGCCTGCCCGCGTTCGGTCTCCTCCGTGATCTTCAGCAAGTCGATATTGGCCGGCTCGTCCTCCTTGACGAACGCGTTTACGCCGACGATGACGCGGTCGCGCGTCTCGATCGAGCGCTGGTAGCGATAGCTGGCTTCGGCGATCTCCCGTTGGAAGAAGCCGGATTCGATCGCTTCGATTACGCCGCCGTACTCGGCGATTTGAGCGAAATAGCTTTCCGCCTGAGCCTCCATCTCTTCGGTCAAGGCTTCGACGTAGTACGAGCCGCCCAATGGGTCGACGACGTTGGTCACGTTGGTCTCGTAGGCCAAGACCTGTTGGGTGCGCAGCGCGATCTCGACCGACTTTTCCGTCGGCAGCGCCATGACTTCGTCCATCGAGTTGGTGTGCAACGACTGCGTGCCACCGAGCACGGCGGCCATCGCTTCGAACGCGACGCGAACGATGTTGTTCTCCGGCTGCTGCGCGGTCGCGCTGCAGCCGGCCGTCTGCGTGTGGAAGCGAAGCTGCCACGAACGCGGGTCTTTGGCGCCGTACTTCTCGCGCATGTGGCGCGCGTAGATTCGGCGCGCTGCCCGAAACTTGGCGATCTCCTCGAAGAAATCGATATGCGAGTTAAAGAAGAACGAAAGGCGCCCGGCAAACGAATCCACGTCCATTCCTGCGGCCATGCAGGCCTCAACGTACGCAAAACCGTCGGCTAGCGTGAAGGCCAGCTCCTGCGCCGCGGTCGAGCCCGCCTCACGGATGTGATAACCCGAGATCGAGATCGTATTCCACTTCGGCATTTCGCGCGTGCAGAACTGGATCATATCCACGATGATGCGCATGTGCGGGCGCGGCGGAAAGATCCACTCTTTCTGCGCGATATACTCCTTGAGGATATCGGCTTGAAGCGTTCCGCCCAGCTTTGCGCGCGGGATTCCCTTCTTCTCGGCCGCTGCAATGTATTGCGCGAGCGCGATGCAGGCGGGCCCGTTGATCGTCATCGAGGTGGTGATGTCGCCCATGTCGATGCCGTCGAAGAGCACCTCCATGTCGGCGAGCGAATCGATCGCGACGCCGCACTTTCCCACTTCCCCGCGCGCTTGCGGCGCGTCGGAGTCGTAACCCATCAGCGTCGGCATATCGAAGGCGACCGAAAGGCCGTGCTGGCCGTGCTCGAGCAAGAAATGATACCGCTCGTTGGTTTGGGCCGCCGTGCCGAACCCGGCAAACTGGCGCATCGTCCAGAGGCGGTCGCGATATCCGTTGGGATGGATGCCGCGCGTGTACGGATACTCGCCGGGCCACGCTAGATCTTCGGCAAGGTCGAGACCGGCGACGTCCTCCGGAGCGTAGACGACTTTTAGCGGAACGTCGGAGATCGTCCGGTCGGCGGCCCCGGAACCAGGATCCTTTCGCGAGCGCCCTTTGGCTGATGCTGCTTCCCAGCGCCGGTGCTGCTCCTCGAAGGCCGGAGTTGGCTGCGCACCCAGCCCACTGGGCCGATCGATCATTTTCGCCATAGCGGCCGAGCTTTTCGACGCAAACGCCCGATTCTCCCCAAGCAACCTTTCGGTGTCATCCTGAGCCTGTCGAAGGATGCTGCAATTGGGAGATGACGCGGTCGGCTGCCTCATATGGATCGACGCCGGTAGAGTCTTCGCCCTCGAGCAAACCGTCGAGACGCCGCTCGATGCGACCCATCGCCAGTTGGCGCACTTGGTGAACGAACGCGTCCCGCCGGCGCTCCTCGATCTCGCCGGTTTCGTTGAGATAGGCCATATGCCGCTGGATCGCCGCCCAAAGTTCCTCGATTCCGTCGCCGGCGAGCGCCTGCGTCGCGACCAGCTCGGGAATCCAGCCCTTCCACTCCAACATCTCCATCGCCGAGCGAATCTCGCGCCGGAGCTGATTGGCCATCGGGTGGTCGGCTTTGTTGACGACGAACACGTCGGCGATCTCCATGATTCCGGCCTTGAGCACCTGAATCGAATCGCCGCTCCCAGGTTGCAAGGCAACGAGCGTCGTTTGCGCGAGCTCGGCGATCGCAATCTCGCTCTGACCGACGCCCACCGTTTCAATTAGAATCACGTCGAAGCCAAAGGCGTCCATAAGGGAGACGGCATCGGCGGTCGCGCCGGCCAGCCCGCCGAGATGGCCGCGGCTGGCCATCGAGCGAATGAAGACCGCTTCGTCGGTGAAGTGCTCAGCGAGACGGATGCGATCGCCGAGCAGCGCCCCATGTGAGAACGGCGAGCTCGGATCAACGGAGATCACGCCGACGCTCTTGCCGAGGCCGCGCGCTTTGCGGACGAGCGCCGATGCCAGCGTCGACTTCCCGACGCCCGGCGGCCCGGTGAGCCCGATCGTCACGGCGCGGCCGGTCTTTGCATAGAGCGCGCGGACGATATCGCGACCGCGGCCCGATTCCGCGCACGAAATCGCCCGCGCGAGCGCGCGCGGCTTGCGCATTTCGAAATCGCGCAACAATGCGTCGTCCGTCATCGTCGAAGCCTGTTTGCGGCTTGCAGCAAGAACGGACCTCCTTGGCGCGAAGCCATCAACTCTATAGTGCGGTCACTCGTTGCACGGTCACTCGCGGTCCTCTGCGCGATCGCCGCCCTCTCGTATCTGATCCCCGACCGGATCGCCGGACAAACGCTCCTCCTCCCGATGACCGGCCGTCGCACGCGCGCCATCGAGACCGCGCACCTCTTTCACACGCTGCTCCACGACTTCTTCCTCGAGGACGATGCGACGACGTACGTGCAGACCGGCGACATTCCGGCGATGTGGCTGCGCGATTCGTCCGCACAGACGATTCCCTATATTCGCTATCAGGCCGTCTACCCGGTCCTACGCGCCCGGTTCGCCGGCGTCATCGAACGCAACGCGCGCAACGTGCTGACGGATCCGTATGCCAACGCGCTCGACGCCGACTATCACATCTGGGAGCGCAAGTGGGAGGTAGACTCGCCGGGTTGGCCGGTTATCCTCGCGTGGGTCTACTGGCGCTCGACGCAGGACAGGACGGTCTTTACGCCCGACCTACACCGCGCGCTGCGAACCGTAGTGGCCACCTACGATTGCGAAGAGCATCACCGAACCTGCAGCCGGTACGCTTATCCCTATCGCGTTCAGACCGACGACACCTACAACGGTGGCACCGGCCTGATTTGGGGCGCCTTCCGCCCTTCGGACGATCCGGTGCGCTTCCGGTTCAACATTCCGCAAAACGCAATGGCCGTCGTTGCGTTGCGCGACGTCGAACGGCTCGCGCTCGACGGTTATGGCGACGCAACGCTGGCCAATCGGGCGCGAGCACTGGGGGCGCGCGTCCAAGTGGGCGTCGAGCGCTACGGACGCTACTTCGACGCGGGCCGTCAGGCTTGGATGTACGCCTACGAAACCGACGGCTTCGGGCGCTTCAACCTCATGGACGACGCCAACATCCCAAACCTTACGACGCTGCCTTACATCGATTGGTGCTCGGCGTTCGATCCGACGTACTTGGCCACGCGAAGATTTACGCTCAGCCCCGCCAATCCGTACTTCTTCTCGGGACGATACGCAGCGGGACTTGGCAGCCCGCACACCCCGTACGGATACGTATGGCCGCTGGGCATCATCGGCGGCGCGCTCACCGCGACCTCTTCGGCGGAGGTCGCCAACGCGATCACGACGCTCGCCGAAACCGACGGCGAAAGCGGCTTGTTTCACGAGAGTTTCTATCCCAACGGATATTGGCGCTACACGCGCCCCGAGTTTGGCTGGGCAAACGCGGTGGGCGCCGAGCTCTTATTTCGCAGCTTGGCGGGCGATTCGGCGACCCAGTTCGCATGGAATGGCCCCATCGAACCCTTCGAACGCCGCTCGCGCACGCCAACCTTGGTCCCCGTGCTCGTGCAAATACACAACGCTGCCGAGCTGAACGCAACGCTCGGCCGGCTCTTACACGTGACGGGCGGCGCCATGCCGCATGCGCCCAAATAAGGGGAGCCGGATACCCTGTCGCCAAGCAACTCCCATATGAATCAGGGCTACTACCGCTATCCGTCGATAGCAGGCGACCGCATAGTTTATGTCTGCGAGGACGACTTGTGGAGCGCCTCGGCGCAAGGCGGTGACGCCGTTCGGCTTACCGTGAGTTTTGGTACGTGTTCGTTTCCGCGCATTTCGCCCGACGGCGAGTGGATTGCGTTCGTCTCGACCGATGAGGGCAACCCCGAGCTGTACGTGATGCCGGCGCGAGGCGGCGAGCCGCGCCGTCTGACTTTTCTCGGAGCGACGATGGCCTCGACCATCGGATGGAGCCACGATGGAACCGAGATTTACTTCGTCGGAAACCCGACGACGTGGTACGAAGGCGAGACTCGCCCGTTCGTCATTGCGCGCGACGGCGGCGACCCGCGAGAGCTCGAGCTCGGCCACGGGCGGGTAATCTCGTACGGGCCGGACGGACGCCTCGCGATCGGCCGCAACTCGGCCGATCCCGCGCGTTGGAAGCGGTACCGCGGCGGCACGTCGGGTGAGATTTGGGTCCAAGCGAAAGACTCCGATCAGTTCGTGCGCCTCCCGTTACCCGATGGAAATCCCTCGTGGCCGATGTGGATCGGAGACCGCATCTACTTCTTGGCCGACCACGAAGGCATCGGCAACATCTATTCCTGCGAGCTCGACGGAAGCGACATTCGCCGTCACACCAATGAAAGCGAGTACTACGCGCGCTTTCCGGCCACCGACGGCCGGCGCATCGTTTACGCAGCCGGCGGCGACATCAAGCTGTTCGATATCGCGAGCGGCAGCGTCACGCGCGTTGACGTCGAGACGCATTCTACGGCGCCGCAGCTGGCGCGCCGCTTCGAGAACGCGGCGGAATCGCTCGAGCAGTTCAGGCCGAACCCCGAGGGCACGCAAGTAGCCTTCGATTCGCGCGGCCAGACGTTTACGATGCCGCTTTTCGAAGGAGCCGTGATCCGCCACGGCGTGGGGAGCAAGGCGCGCAGCCGGCTCACCCAGTGGCTGCACGACGGCGAGCGACTCGCTTCGGTCACCGACATCAATGGATACGAGCAGATCGCACTCTACCGGGCCGACGCTTCGAGCGAGCCGCGCTTGGTCACCACCGGAGACATCGGCCGCGTGACCGACATGGTTTGCTCGCCGTCCGACGACGTCGTCGCCTTTGCGAACCACCGCCACGAGCTGTGCGTCGCCGACCTCGAGGACGGAAAGGTTCGCGTCCTCGATACCTGTCCATCGCATCGTATCTCGGGTTTATCCTTTTCACCGGACGGGCGGTTCTTAGCCTACGTTTGGTCGCCGGCGCAGGGCACGTCGATCATTCGCGTCGTTAAGGTTCGCTCGGGAAAGATCCACGATATCACCTCGCCGCTGCGGGCGGATCAGTCGCCGGTCTGGGATCCCGACGGAAAGTATCTATATTTCATTTCGACGCGCGACTTCAACCCGGTCTACGATGCGCTGCAGTTCGATTTGAGCTTCCCGCAGGCCAGCCGGCCGTTCGTCGTGACGTTGCGCAACGACGTACCGTCGCCGTTCGTGCCGAAGCCTAAGCCGATTCATCACGATCGCGATCACGATCACGGACGCGCGAAGAACGGCAAGCCGCAGAAGCCGTCCGACGTAGAGATCGACTTCGAAGGAATTCAAGGACGCGTGCTCGGCTTTCCGGTCGACGAAGGGGACTACCAACAAATCGTTGCGGTGCCGCAGCGCGTGCTCTTCACGCTTTTTGCGGTCAAGGGAATTAAGCCGGCTCGGCGCGAGGATCTCGACAAGGACGATCACGGAACGCTCCTGGGCTACGACTTCGAGCAGCAGCGCCTGGCAACTATAGCCAACGAGTGCGACGAGATTCAACTCGGCGCCGACGCGCGAACGCTGATCTATCGCTCCAACGACCGCTTGCGAGCGATCGACGCGCTCGGCGACCTGCCCGAAGATGGTGAAGAGCAGAAGCCGCCGGCCGAACCGGGCCGCAGAAGCGGCTGGATCGAAGTGGATCGTGCCAGCGTCGAGATCGTTCCACGCGACGAGTGGGCACAGATGTATCGCGAAGCGTGGCGGCTGCAGACCGAACAGTTCTGGGTCGAGGACATGAACGACATCGACTGGGACCGCGTCTTCGATCGCTACGCGGCGGTGCTTCCACGGGTGCGCACGCGCACCGAGCTATCCGATCTGATTTGGGAAATGCAAGGCGAGCTGGGCACGTCGCACGCCTACGAATGGGGCGGCGACTATCGCGAGCCGCCACAATATCAACGCGGTTTCCTGGGAGCGGATCTTCGCTGGAATGAGGACCGCGGCGGCTACTGCATCGAGCGCATCTATCGCGGCGACTCATGGAATCGCGAGAGCGATTCGCCGCTGGCGGAGCCGGGCTTGGACGTTCACGAAGGTGACTGCATCGTCGCCATCGGCGCGAAGCGTTTGTCGCGCGAGGTTACTCCCGGCAGATTGCTCGTTAATGCGTCGGGTCGCGACACTTCCGTAACGCTGCGCTCGCGCAAAGGCGAGGAGCGGACGGTGCTGGTGAAGGCGCTCGCAAGCGAAGCGGCCCTGCGCTATCGCGCGTGGGTGGATGAGAACCGGCGGCTGGTGCACGAGCGAACCGGCGAACGGGTGGGTTACCTGCACATTCCCGACATGGGACCGTGGGGCTTCTCCGAGTTTCATCGGGGTTATCTGAGTGAGTTCGACCGCAAGGGCTTGATCGTGGACGTGCGCTACAATCGCGGCGGCCACGTTTCGCCGCTGCTGCTCGAGAAGCTGGCCCGCAAACGCGTCGGCTACGATATCCCGCGGTACGGCGCTCCGCAACCCTACCCGCCCGAATCGGTGAACGGTCCGATGGTCGCGCTAACCAATCAGTTCGCAGGCTCCGACGGCGACATCTTCAGCCATTGTTTTAAGCTTTACAAGCTCGGGCCGCTGATCGGGAAGCGCACGTGGGGCGGCGTCATTGGGATCGATCCGTATCACCACCTCGTCGACGGCACGCTCACGACGCAGCCGGAGTTCTCCTTCTGGTTCGTCGATGTCGGCTGGAGCGTCGAAAATCGCGGAGCCGATCCCGACTACGACGTCGACATCGCGCCACACGATTTTCGCGACGGGAAGGATCCGCAACTCGATCTCGCGCTCGCGCTGATGGACGGCGCGCTCGCGGGATTCCAAGAGGTGCGGCCCGACCTCTCGACGCGTCCGTCACTTCCGCTGCCCACGCTGGCGTGAATCTGCCGCGGCTCGCGGCCGTGCCGCGTTTCGCGGCTTTCGTAATTCCGGCGGCCGCGTACATCGCGAGCGCGTCCGTCGAGCCGGGGTCGTGGGACACCGCGGAGCTTCAAGGCGTTCCGTATATTTTGGGGATCGCGCATCCAACGGGTTTTCCGCTCTACACGCTGGTGGGATACGTCTGGTCGCACGTCGCCATCATCGGTTCGGTCGCCTTTCGCATGAATGCGATGAGCGGCGTTGCGATTGCGATCACGGCACTTGCAGGGTACGCGGTCGCGCGCGAGATCGGAGCGGGGCGATGGGTTGCATTGTTTGCCACGCTCTGGTTTGCGTTCACGCAAGACGTCTGGGCGCACGCCGCGCGCGCGGAGGCGCAGGACCTTGCCGTCGCGTGCGAAGCGGTCGCGATCTACGCCTTCCTGCGATGGATGCGCTCGGGCGAGGCGCGTTGGTTTGCCGGCGCCTTCGCGCTTTGTGGCCTCGCGATGGCCGCGCATCCCAACGCGCTCTGGCTGCTCCCAGGGCTGCTCGTCGGCACGCTGGTCGCGGTGCGCAAGCCGTCGCTGCGACTCGCCGGCGTTTCGCTCGCGCTGATGGTAGCGGGCCTGGCGCTTTACCTCTATTTGCCGTTGCGCTCGGCGTACGTCGTGGCGCATGGCCTGGATCCAACCGTCGGGCTGCAAGGCACAAGCGGCGGCATCTTCTGGAACTACAACGACCCGCGCACGCTGCACGGACTGGCATTGGAGTTGACCGGCAGCCAGTTTCAGACGCCCGGTTATTTTGTGCAGGCGTTCAACCCGCTGCGCATCGGGGATGCGCTGTGGGCGTTCGTGACGGGCACTCAGCAGCAGTACGGCACGTTTGCGACCTTCGTAATATTGGCCGGGGTTGCGGCGGCGTGGCGCCGGAACTGGCGCACGACGCTGGTGCTCTGTGTTGCCTGCACGGCGGCACTGCTCTTCTCCACGATTTATCCGAACGAGAGCGACATCGGCCGGTACCGTCTGCTCGCGTCGTGGCTTGCCGTTCCGTTATTTGGAGCGCTGATGCCGAAACGCGAGAGCTCCGCCGCGCCCGCGTTGCGCTTCGCGCTCGTGCTTTTTCTTGCGATCGGCGCCGGTACGGCCTTTGCGAGTCAACGCGCGTTCTTTCATCATGCGCCGGGCGAAGGCGGGCGCTGGGTGATCGACGCCGTCGAATTTAGCGTGCCGGCGCCAAGCGTCGTCGTGACACCCTGGCTCGACGCCACGTCGCTCGCCTACGGCGCCTACGTAGACGGCTCGCTTCGAGGACTCACCATCGTTTCCGACAACGAGCTGCGCCTCGCGGTTTACCGGGGCTGGGCGGCGCACAACCGGGTCTTCGTGCTCGTCAATCCGCGCGACGTAGGCAGCCTGAGCGGGGCGCGCGATTATGCTACGCTCGATAGCTATCACGAACTCTATCAGGTGATGCCGCAAAAATGAACGCCTTGCGGCTCAACCGCACGGCGACGACCGCCGCGCTCATAACCTTCGTGCTGCATCTCGTCGCCAATCCGCATTACGGCTTCTTCCGCGACGAGCTCTACTTCATCATCTGCGGATTTCATCCGGCGTGGGGTTACGTCGATCAGCCGCCGCTCGTTCCGCTCTTGGCGGCAGGCTCGCAACTCTTCGGGCACTCGCTCTTCTTGCTGCGCGCATTGCCGGCGGCATTCGCAGCCGGGGGCGTTTATGTAACGTGTCTGCTGGTTTTTGAACTCGGCGGCGGTCTCTTTGCTGCCGTTCTCGCGAGCGTTGCATTCTTCGCGGCTCCCGTGCTGCTGGCTTTTGGCCAGAAGGTCGGGCCGGACATGGTGGGCATGTGGCTATGGCCGCTCGCCGCGCTGTACGTTCTGCGAATCGTCAAGGGCGCCGATCCGCGCTGGTGGCTGGCGGCAGGCGCCTGCATGGGAGTCGCGCTCGAGAGCAAGTATAGCGCAGTCTTCTTCGCGCTCGCGCTGGTCGCGGGCTTGCTGCTGACGCCGCAGCGCCGCATTCTGTTTTCGCGCTGGTTTTTCGGCGGTATCCTTGTGGCAATCGCGATCGCGCTGCCGAACTTCGTCTGGCAGGCGCTTCACGGTTTTCCAATGTGGGAACTCTTGCGCAACGGAGCGCAAGGAAAGAACACCGTTACTCCGCCGGCGCTCTTTCTCTTTCAGCAGCTCATCCTGACCAATCT
>JBEKRW010000008.1:0-20443 GCA_049517595.1 Candidatus Cybelea sp.
GTCGCCACCAAACGCTTTCTCGTAGACGTCGAACAGAATCAGGGACGGCTGCTCACCATTGATGGCAACACATCGGTCAATATCACGCAGCAAGATCTCCCGGCCGGAGGCATCGTTTGCAGCCTTATGCAGCTACGCGTGCTATCGGGAGGCAACGTCCACCTCACGCTCGTCGCGCAAGACGCGTCGGCAGATCCATCGGCGGCGATTGCCGACAGCGAACTCTTGCAAAGCACCCGCATGCACGCTCGCGGCATCTACCCCATCGCGGAGTTCCATTTTGCGACCCTGTGGAAGGTTGACTCGGATTACTTAGAGCTGCCGATCGGCCAACTGCCGCTGCCCAACGATCTGCAGGGGCAAGCGCTTTCGGGTGACTACGGCGTCTTGCAATCCTTTGTCGTTAACGTTGAGAACCCGCTGGCGTCGCCGCAAGCGATCGCCATCTACGAAAACCCACGCGGCGGACACGCTACCGGCACGTACATCATCGACGGCGTCTTGGTGCAGTCGCATCAAGTTCCGCCCTTTTCCCGGTACAAGGTGCGGCAATACGTCGTTCCCGCGCATGGCTTCGTGCGGGTCACGATCGTCACGATGCCGGAAGCCGGCTCGAGCCTTCCGCTTCGCCTGATCTTTGCGCCCGACGACGGCAGCGTCGCTCCCGGCGCACCGGGCTCGCCGATCTATTAAACGGTCCCGGCGATCGACTCGTAGAGGCGCTTTATCCCGCCGGCGCTAGCATCCCACGAGAAACGCGCCATCGCGCCCGCGCGGGCGCGCGACGCGCGCAGGTCCCAGTCGCCGTCCAACGCCGCCTCCAACATCGAAGCCCACGCGCCGGCATCGTCGAGCGCGGCGATCCCTCCGTCTTCACCGACGATCTCGGGCAACGACGTTCGATCCGATACGACGCAGGGCACGCCGGCGCAAAGCGCCTGCGCGGCCGCGTAGCCGAAGCCCTCATAACGCGAGGGTACCGCGACCACGGCGGCATCGCGATAGAGCGCGAGCAGCTCTTCTCGCGAGACGTAGCCACGCAGTTCCACTCGCTCTCCTACGCCCAAGCGGGCGGCGAGTTGGAGGCACTCTCGCGCGTACGCCGTTTGCGGCCCGACACATACGATGCGCGCCCCGTTGAGCTGCGGCAGCACTCGAATCAGAAGCTCGAGGTTCTTGCGGCGTTCGACGGTTCCCACGGCTAGAATTGTGCGGCCGTCGCCGCCGTCGCGAGCGACCTCGCAAAACTCCCGCGCCACGCCCGGATAAACGACGCGCACCGCCGAGCGTTCGACCCCCGCGAGAACCTCGAGCAACGCGTCGCGCGAGTAGGCTGAGTCAACGACGATTCCCGCTGCGCGCCGATATCGCTCGAGCGCGAAACGGCCGAAATAGTAGCGCGCGTAGGGCCGTGCGTGCGCCTGTACGTGAAGCCATGCCACGTCGTGCACCGTGACGACGATCGGCATTCCGGCCAGCAGCGGCATCGTTCCCGAAGCGCAGTGCAGCAGATCGGCGCCGCTGGCATGCGCGCGCCACGGCAGAATCGCCTGATCCCACAGGACGCGCCGATCGAATCGCCAGGGGTCCAGCCGCGGTTCGCGCAGCTCGACGAGGTCCACCCGTTGGCGGCGCAGTGCGCTCGACAGTCCCGTAACGTACTCGCCGATTCCGGTTGCGGTGCCGACGCTGAGTTGCGCGTCGAGCGCAACTTTCACCGCAAATCTCGTTGCAGCGCGCGAACCATCAACGCGCGGGGATCGAGCGCTCTGGCGCGATTCAAGTAGGCTACGGCGGCCGCGCGGTCGCCGTTCTGAAAAGCAACGACGCCGAGACCGGCGACGGCGTCGGCACTCCCAGGATCGATTTCGGCCGCTCGCGCGAAGAGTGCCTCGGCTCGGTCTCGCTCGGCCAGTAAGTCGGCCTGATTAGCGGCGGCAATCGCGTACCGTTCGGAGAGCGGCGCCAGTGCGACGGCAGACTCAAAGTTCGAGAGAGCGATGCGCAGCCAGGTGCGTTGCGCCGGGCTGCCCGGCACTTTTCGCCACGCTACCTGGTCGGCAAACAAACCCATCTGCCAGCGCGCTTCGGCCACCGCGTCGGGGTGCGTCGCGCGGCCGCTCAAACGCGCCTCCAGCAGTTTCTCGAGCTCGTATGCGCCCTGCGGGTCGGTAATCGCGAGCCGCTGCGCTGCCGCTAACACAGCGTCGGAGTCGAACGCGGCCAGAGAGTATTCCAATGCAAGCCCGCGTTGCCCGCGCGCCGCGGCAATGCTCGCGAGCAACTCGTCGCGGTTCGGCGACGCCGGCAAGCGCAGGGCGTAACGTTGCGCGGCGGCCAGGTCGCCTCGCTCGAGCGCACGCTGCGCTAGCGTCGACTCGACGTACGCAGCCGGAGCGAGGCGATCGAGCGCGCCGTAGACCATATCGCCAAAGCGAGGAGAAATCAGACGGGGAAGCGTTCCGCCAGCGGCGGCTCCGGCATCGAGCGAATCCGATGCGAACTGTACGAGCACCAGAACGACAAAGAGCGCGCCGGCCGCAACGACGGCGATCGCTCGAAAGAAAGTAAAGCGGCGCTCGCGCAGAGCCTTAGGAGCCACAGCTCCTTAGAACTTAACGGTAAAGTTCAAGTCTCCGCCGTTTTGGGTGTAACCGTTGGCCGGCGGCAGCAGGCTGTCGCCAAGGCGCGTTTGGTAGGCGGAGATCGAGAGAGAGCTCGAGGAGTACGGGATGTTGTAGGTAAGGCCACCCGCGTATTTATTATTCACGGCATCGAGATCCACGAGGCCGGGAAGGGTGTAGCCGCCGTAGAGGCGTTGAGCGTCGTAGTTGAGGTTCAGCGTCAATCCGTGGAAAACGGGCACGGCTAGGCCCGCGCCCAACGACAGTTTGTTCGAGCCAGCGTAGTCGGGACCGGTCAGCGCCGCGTTCGCATTGGGAAGCTGCCACGACGGTGACACGCCGGACGGCGGCGCCAAGCCGGCAACGTCGTTGGACGGCACCTGCTCATACTGTCCGGAAAGGCTCAAGTTGAGGGTTCGCTTCGGCGCGCGCCCATCGGAGCCCAGACCGAACGACGAGGTATCGGGAGAAGCCTCGGTGAGCGAGGGCGCGGGCGTCGTGTCGAACGCCAGCGTTCCCGGGCCGGGCGAGACGATCGGCTCTGGGGCCACCGGCTGGTAGGCGGCGGTATATGCCGTTTGGGGGTTAAGCGCCTCAGCATGCACTCCGCGGTGCGAGGACGACGGCGCGAATCCGGCGTTGGTCGAGAGGAGTCCCGCGTCGACGGCGCGTGCCAAATACGAGGCACCGGCGCCCGAAAGATTGGAGAGCGCGATATGTGCTTGCATCAGATCCGGGGACACCGCCACGCCCGTCGTAAAGGGCGCGCCGGAGTCGGCCGGCGGCTCGCCGAGCGCCATCTCGTGCAGTGGGGATTCGGAGACCCGGTCTCCGTCCTGAGCCGAAAAAGCAGCGGTGGAATCGGAGGTCTCGCCAAACAGCGAGAGCATGAGTTGGGAGCCCAGATCGGCTCGGTGCTGAGCGAAAGAAAGCCCGCCGGCTGCCGCGGGGGCGCAAGAGAGCGCCAGCGCTAAAACTGCGCTCGCTAAGCCGCCGACGATCCGACGCACTTGCCCTCCGTTTCTGACGTTCGTCTGCCCCCAAGGCTCGCCACGGATCTAGACGCTCCTCGCGGGGATTCCCTAATTTGGAGGTTGAGGGGTCACTCCCCTTGCTAAAAATCGACGGGCGATGACGATTGCCGCGTAATCGTCCACCGGCCCGTCCGGCAGCTGGAGCCCCGTCGGGATCAGGCGCCGCCACCCTCGCGGAGGGTGATCCACGAAATAGAGCGATCGAGCGGCGCGGCTGGTCTCGAACTCGTCGACCCAATAAATTGGGATCCCCAGACCCTCGAGCAGGCCTCGTACGGCTCGGCCGTTGGTTCCGCGCCCCAGGGCGATGACGTCGACGGTGCTCCCGGCGAGAACTTGTGTGAGACGCGCCGGCAGGTCCTCGACGGCCTCGATCCCGCGGGCGACGACGCCTCCGCCGGGATCGACGACCGCGAAGCCGGCCTTGCTCCGGCCTGGATCCACTCCCAGCACGAGCCCAGCCGGGGTCACGGCTGCTGCGTCAGCACGATGACGATCGGTATGCCGCCGATGTGCGGATAAAAATCCTGCGCGGCAAAGGCCGTGAGCAGATAGGTACCGGGTTTGGAAATTCGCTGCTGCATCTGCGTTGCGTCGGGAATCAGCTGCATCGGCTGAAGAATTTCAGTAAGAAACGGCGGAAGCTGGAGACGGCGAGCCGCGATGGCGACGTAGTTCTCCAGCTGAATGAGGGCAATGTTGATGCTCGCACCGCTCTTACCGGGGATGACGAGTTGAGCGATGACCTGCCCCTTCTGGAAATACCGGATGTCCGACGTGACGTTGATCTGAAAGTGAATTGGATCGTTCTCGAACAAGTTTACATCGGACGTCACCGTCAGCATAACGTTGGATTGCGACAGCTTCGCGGCGGTCGTTAAATCGTTAGCCACTCCATTTAGCTTTTTCTCCGCATCGGCCGGAACCGTGTACGGCTTCAAACCCAGCCGAGGATACGTCGCGTTGACGTATTTGACGGCAAAAAAGTAATAGTTTCGGATGGTTGCCAGACGCTGCGATGCGGTTGCCGACTGATCGATAATCCGGTAAAACGGCACCATCAGCGTATCGACCGGGAAGACGAGCCGGCCGCTATTGACCTTCGCTTCGAGGTCGCGCTGCCGCGCCTGCAGTTCGGTGATCTGCTCGTTGATCGAGTTCATCTTGAAAAAGGCCGTTTTTACCTGTTGCGACGCAAAAATCGCGCCCAACGTCACGACCAGCGCGATGAGCATCCCGGTCGCGATGGCTACGATCGTCGACGTGTAACGCGGACGAATTCCAAACAGGCTGAGCCGGCGGCGCCCAACTTGATGACCGACGCGATCTCCGACGTATGCGACGGTACCGGCGACGACCATGACGAACGCGAGGTTTCCGATCCCGCGGACGATTTCGACGAAGTTCATAAGAACGCGGCGCGGCGCAAGCGCACCAATCCAATCGCGGTGAACAAGATGTTGGGCATCCAAGCCCAGAACGCGGCTAACCCCAGAAAAGCTTCACCCGCAAACGAACAGACCGTCATCACGACGTAATAGGCAAAAACGATTGCCAGCGACAGCCCGAATCCTAGACTGGTGCTTCCGCTCGACCGAATCTGCCGCAGTGCAAAGGGAATCGCAATCAAGATAAAGACGAAGCACGCAAACGGACGTGCAAGCTTCTCCTGATAGGTCGTTACGTATTTGCGCAGCTCGTTCTGGGTTAGCTGACCGGAGCGAACGATCTCGGCAATCTCGGGCCGGCTCATGCTCTCCGGATCGTCGTTCCTCATGCGCTTGACTAGGTCGGTTGGCTTTTCACCTATTTGAACCTCCTGCTGCGGAATCTGTGGTTCCGCGGTGGTCGTGCCGTCGGCATTGAACCGATAGAGACTGGAGTTCTCGAGCGTCCACTTGTCCGCGCTAAACTCGGCACGATCGGCGAACACGATCTGCCTGGGCTCGTTGCGGTTGTCGTACTGAATGAGCGTCACGTGCAGCAACGCGCGCGAGTGGGGCTCGTAGGAAGTAGCAATCGTCACTTGGCGGCCACCGCCGGGAAGGGGAGCCGAAACGGTCAGGTCGCGGTTGAAGGCGCTGACGTGGTTGATGACGCCGTTTTCGATCCCGGTGAGCTGATCGTCGGCGTACGGAACGAGGCCTTCTTGCAAGTAGTAGGTGACGACCGACATGACGATCCCGACCATCAGCAACGGCGTGACGATCCGCGCGAAAGTAATCCCCGCCGCCTTGAGCGCGGTTATTTCGCTTTCGCCCGAAAGCCGCTGCATGGCCAGTAGCGTCCCGAGCAGGAGCGCCATCGGGATGACCAGTACGATGTCGGCCGGCAGCGACCAAGCGAAGACCAGGACCGCTGCCCAGAGCGGCGCGTGTTCGTTGCTGACCAGCTTGCCGATGTTGAGCAGCTCGGTGGCCGCAAAGATGAGCGTAAACGCAAACAAGCCAAAGCCGAACGGGCCCGCAAGCTCGGTCAGCATGTAACGATCGAGGATGGTAAACTTCAGAGCCTAAAGCCTTCGCCCAAATAGAATTGGCGGGCGATCGGCGACTCCAGTACATCTTGGGCCGAACCCGACACCTCGATGCGGCCGTTGTTCATGATGTACGCTCGGTCCACGATCGCGAGCGTCTCGCGGACCTGGTGATCGGTGATGAGGATGCCCAGCCCGCGATCGCGCAGTTGACGAATCATCGCCTGAATATCGGCTACCGCAATCGGATCGATTCCGGTAAACGGTTCGTCGAGCAGCAAGAAGGCCGGCTCGATGGCCAGAGCCCGGGCGATTTCGACCCGCCGCCGCTCGCCGCCCGAGAGACTGTCGCCCCGAGCGTCTACGAAGGCGCGCAAGCCAAACTCTTCGAGTAACGCCGGCAGGCGCCGTTCGCGCTCGTCGTGTGGGATGCCGTTCTGTTCCCATATCAAGCGGATGTTGTCGCCGACGGAAAGCTTACGAAAGATCGAGTTCTCTTGCGAAAGATATCCTATCCCGTTGCGAGCCCGCGTATACATCGGCGCGCCCGTTAGGTCGGTCTCGCGCGCACCGTTGGCGAGCAAGACGGTCCCGCCATCGGGCTTGACGAGACCCACCACCATGTAGAAGGTCGTGGTCTTTCCCGCGCCGTTGGGACCGAGCAATCCAACCACCTCGCCGGTCTTGACCTCGGCCGTGACGCCATTGACCACGGTCCGCTCGCCGTAGCGCTTGACCAGCCCGCGGATCTTGATCGCCGGTGCTTGGCTCATCGCATCCGCATATGGGTGAGTGAAGTATCCGAATCAAAGCTCGAACCCGTCGCCCAGAAACCTCTGGGATCAGTAATAATCACGTTGCCGTCTCCGTGCAAAGTCGCGCCGGCCTGCCGATATACGAGCCGGTCGCAGTGCAGCGTCATCCCCGCGGTCGTGTGCGCGACCACGCCTCCGCTCAGCGTGACGGCATCCGTCGTCTGGTCGACTTCGGCTTCCGGCGCGCTGGCGGTAATTTTCGATCCGCGCGGGTCGCTAAACGTCACCCGTGCGTTGCGGAAGATGGAACGCATATCGTTCTGCGGGCCCCTACTCTCGTATGAGCTTGCCAGCAAATCGTAGTCGATGCGGTTGTGGACTTGCTGAAGGACGTGAATCGGCCGTTCTTTGGTCCCCTTTCCGGTGACGACGAGCGTAAGGGGGGTTGCGCTGGAGCGCGGTCGGGCGCTCGGCGACGGCGTGGCCACGGTCTTCCCCGGCTGCGGGTTACACCCGCCGAGCGCCCAGAGCACCGCGAGCGCTACCGGTGCAGCCCTTCGCATCATTCGAGCGCCTGGTCGGCGGTGCCCCGCGCGGCCGCAATCGCCAGGGCCATCGTGGGCATCCACAGCCCGAAAATTACCACGCTCACCGTATCGATCAGGCCTTGCACGGCAACGCCGGCCAGTCCCGCTGCTGCGCCGCAAGCGAGCAGCGCTGCGGACGGGGAGGCATTCGTCAAACGCGACCGCAGCTCGGCGACGAATCGCCAAATCGTCCAGGCGACCGCGCAAACACCTACGATACCGAACTCCGCGAAAAACGTCAGGTAGAGGCTGTGCGCGTGGAAGGCCGTCAGATCGCCGTCGGGAGACCGCACGAGAGGATAGAGACGGGAAAAGTTAAACGGTCCGACGCCGAGTAGAGGAAACCGATCGACGATCTGGATCGCGGCCTGCCAAATCGAAAGGCGGGTGTAGTCCTCGCTCGGGTCGTGGTGAGCGTTGAAGAGGATCGCGACGACGCAAACTCCCGCGGCGATAACCGCGGCGGAGACCGCAGGCCGCCGCGTTTGCACCGCAACCAAGAACGCCGCGGCCGCTGCGCATCCCATCCAGCCTGCACGCGAAAACGTAAGCGCCAGCGCGACCAAGCCGACGGCGAGCGCGCTCCAGGCGATGCTGCGTAAGATGCGTGAGTGCGCCACGCACCCAACGGCGTATGCCATCGGCAAGAGAACGATCAGGTAGCCGGCGAGCTCCCCCGGTAAGATGAACGTGCCCGTTGCGCGCCCGTGTTGGAGCGCATAAAGATTCACCGGAAAGCGCAGCACCACCATGGCGATTGCGATCGCCGCGGCGATACCGCCGGAGAGCAGAAAGGATCCGAACGTTAGCGTCGCCGCAAATCGATCGCCGTAAAAGCGCAAGATCGAAGAGGACCACACGATGCCGAGTCCGCCGATGAACGTAAAGACCAAGCCGGAGCGCGGGTCGAAGCCCAAACAGCCCGCAAGCAGGCCCGCGCCGAAAACCGTCAGCAGCGGCGCTAGCAACGGTTGCGCGCCGGCGGCGGGATAACGCACGAGCATGGCGAGGGCATAGACTGCAAGGATGCAGCAGCCCGCGAAGACGGCCAAAATCGCCCATACCGGCAAGAGCGAGACTCCTGGAAATGCGACGCCGGTAAACGTGATGAAACTGGGAAAGAGCGGCACCGCCATGAAGATCAGTCCGAGCGCCGCCGGCATATAGCGCCGCATCAGTTCTCGCTAGCCAGCGATGCGATGCGATCCGCGATGCGCCGCGCGGCGCCGCCGGCACCCATGCGCACACGTCCGGTTTGGCTCATCAGCCGCCGGCGCGCTGAATCATCCAGAATATCGCATACGCCGCGTGCGGCATCGACCGCATTGCCCGTCAGGACGACGAGCGCATCGCCGAGCAGACCGCGTTGCCGCCGGCGGTACCAACGTTCGTTGCTCGCGCGGTCGCGAGCGAACGCCACAACGGGAACGCCGGCCGCCGCGGCGCCTTCGTTAGCGGTTCCAGCTTGGCCGAGGACGAGCGTGGCGTCTTTGAGCAGTGAGGCCGGACTTCCGGTCCAGGCGCGCACGACGGTGCGCTCGTTCAAATTCAGAACGAACGGAACGCAATCGTGGGATTCGCTGCCGATTCGCCAGCCGGCTCGTTGCGCGTCGGCCGCAAAGCGTTGCGCGTCGAGCCCCCGAGCAATCGAAAGCACCGCCCCGACGCCGGGCTTCGCGCCGGCGATCTCACGCAGCACCGCGAGCAGGAAACCGGCGTCGTCGTACGCGCCGGCACGGCTTCCGGGAAAGAGCGCGAGCATCGTCGCGAAGCCGGCGACCGCGGCCTCGACGGCTGGATCGTCGCCGGGCGCGAAGAGATCGACGATCACGTTGGCGCTGGGCTCGACGCAAAGGCCGTGCTCGCGCAGCGCCTGCGCCGTCGCCTCGTCGCGCACGAAACAGGCCCGCGCACCCCGGAGAACTCGTTCTTCAAGCGCGCCGTAGCGCGCGACGCTAACGCTCTTCGCCGTGCCGACGAAGACGGTAGGCACTCGCGCGCGCAACGTCATCGCCAAGCCGTAAACGTCGCCGACGGCTACGGCGACTGCGTACGATCCCCGTACGGAGGCCAAGAACTTTCGTTGCGCCGCAACCAGGGGCAGCAGACCGGCCCGCAGATCTTGCATCAGGTTCCTGACATTTCCCATTGCGATCAAACCACCGCTGGGCATCGTGCGCCGCGGGCCGACTTCTTCCAGGCAATCCGAGATCGGTTCTCCCACCAACGCTAAATGGTCGAGCGTTGCTTCGGGCGCAATCGCGTGCAGTTCGGCGGCGATGCGGTCCGCGATGGCCGCTTCCCCGTGTCCGTTCGAAACGAAGAGGACACTTTTCACGAAGCGTCCAGCAGGGGAACCAGTGCGAAATCCTCGACCGCGAAACGGCGGCGGTTCGCGTCATAGACCAGCTCGCTGCACGACACGAACTTACCGTACGGCCCGGCATGAACGATCGGGACGTCTCCGACATAGCGCGGGGCCGGCAGCGTATCGTGGCTGTGACCGCCCAGGAGCAAATCGATGCGCGGAACCCGCGCCGCCAGCTCGGAATCGAGGGAGAGTCCCAAGTGCGAAAGCACGACGAGCGGCTCGTCTTGCGGGATCACGGCTGCGAAGGGTGCGATGGCTTCCCACGGATTGAGGAAACGCCAGCCGAAGACCCGCTCCCAGAAGCTTTGCTCGGGGTACTGCATGATGAGCAACCCAAGGACGTTCACGTAGCTTGGGTTGCCCTGCAAATCGGTACCGCGCAAGCGCAACGACTGCGCGAAAGGCAACGGGCGCCCTTTGGTATCGCGTAAATTCGAGCACACCAGCGGATGCTGCATTCGCGAAGCCCGGGCGCGCAGCGCCGCGAAGAGATAGTGAAACTCCCGGTTTCCGATGCTCTGCGCGTCGTAGCCGGCCTCGTCGAGCTCCGCAACGATCGGCTCGCTGCGATGGTAGACCGTTTGGCTGCCGCGCAGCGAGTCGCCGCAATCGAAAAGCCAGCCCGGCCGCTGCGCGCGCAGCGCTCGTAAGCGTCCGGCGAATCCGCGGCGGTCGTGCAAATCGGAGGTGTGATAGATGCGGATCATCGGCGGTGCGATTCCGAGGTGCGGGCCAGCTCGACGGCATAGCGCGCGCATCGCTGCAGCGCGTCGGGGGGCCCGAGCGCCTTTCGAAACTCGAGAAAATCCGCGTACTGCTGCGACGGGTTGTCGATCAACCCTTCGAGCGCAGCCGCCAGCTCTTCGGGGTTCGCGCGCTCTTGGAGCAGTTCGGGAACCACTTCTCGACCCAGTACGAGGTTCGGCAGCGTAATGAAACGGTGTTTCACCATACGGCGACCGTACCAAATCAGCGCCGGCGGAATCACGTAGATCGCCACGGCCGGCACACCGATCAGTGCGGTCTCGAGGACGGCGGTTCCCGACGCGACCCAGGCGCCGTCGGCATTCTCTAGGGCCGCCGTTACACCCGAAGTAATTTCCACGTTACTCAAACACTCGCGCGCGATCGCCGCTTCGATCGTCTGCATTGCGCGCGAGTCTGCCGCTCCAAAAATGCCGCGAAGACCGGGGCGCCGCTTTTGCAGCGTACGATAGGCCGCAGCAAGCGCCGGCAAATGCCGGCGCAACTCGCCGCCGCGGCTGCCGGGCAGCATTGCGACGACGCCGGCGGCGGCGGGAGGCGCGGGCCGGAGCGGCCGCATCGCGTAGCGGCTCGTCAGCGGATGTCCGAAGAACTCGATACGGCAGCCCAGACTCCGGTAGAAATCGTACTGATGCGCAAACGCGGTCACCGGAACGCAAACCGCGCTCACTTGACGCGCCTTCTTTTCGTCGTCGAGCCACGCGCCGGGCGGAAATAGGTCGAGAATCGGCCCTTCATAGCGCAACCGTCGCAGCTGATTCGCCAGCCGCAAGTTAAAAACGCCGAAGTCCACCAGCACGACCAAGTCGGGTTTTGAGGCGACGATATGAGCGGCGGTGCGGAGCATGGCGTGGAGCAGCTTGGGAATCCGCGGAATCGCGGCGGCCGGGCCCATGCTGGCCCAACCGGTGTGATCGCGCCATAACGTAAAGCCGTCCGCGCGCATCGCCGCGCTCCCAATGCCTTCAAACTCCGCCTCCGGATCGTTCGAGCGAATCGCTTGCGCCAACGCGACCGCACTCGCCTCCCCCGACGGCTCCCCGGTCGAGACGAAGTACTTCATCGCGCGCGCAACAGGGGTGTGTTACCCCTTCACTTCAGCACGCCGCGCTCCGAAGGCGCTTCGAGAAAGACGATGATCTCGCGGCCGGCATCGGTTTTAACTTCGGCCTTCATCGCTTCGATTGCTTGGGAGACGTTGAGTTTTGGATCGTACAGCAGCTTATAGAAGCGTTTGATCTCCGACCGCTGCTCGACCGGAAAGGCCGCGCGGCGAAGGCCGACGCTATTGAGACCGTAGGGTTGGCACGGGTTACCTTCTACGAGGAAGAACGGCGGTACGTCTTTTGTTAGCTTGCTCATTCCTCCGACCATCGCGTGACGGCCGACGCGCGTAAACTGATGAATGCCGGTCTGACCGCCGATCGTCACGTAGTCGCCGACGTTTACGTGGCCCGCGAGTTGCGCGAGGTTGCTCATCGTGACGCCATTACCGAGAATGCAGTTGTGCGCGACGTGAACGTAGGCGAGCAAAAGGCAATCGTCTCCGACGGCCGTGAGTTCGTCGCGGCCGGTCGCGCGTTGGATGCTGACGTATTCGCGCAGGATCGTGCGGTTTCCAATGCGCGTGAAGGCTCGCTCTCCCGCGTACTTGCGATCTTGCGAGGCCGCACCGACGGTAGAGAAAGGGTAGAGCTGACAGTCGTCCCCGATCCGAGTCCAACCGTTCACCACTACGTGCGCCTGCAGGATCGAACGCGCGCCGATGGATACGTGCTCCCCGACGATGCAGTAGGGCCCGATCTCGGAGTTTTTCCCGATCTCCGCGCTGGGATGAACGATTGCGGTCGGATGAAGCATCAGCGGCCCGTAACTATATGTGGAGCACGGTGGAGTCCGCGCCGAACATGCGCGGGTTCGAAACGATCGAAAACATGATCTCGGCGGAGCAGGCGAACTGGCCGTCGACCGTCGCCTCGCCGCTCACCCACCCGATGTTGCGCTTATGGCGCAGCATCGTTACGACCATGTCCAGGCGATCGCCCGGGACGACCGGACGGCGGAACTTCGCTTTGTCGATCCCGGCCAGATACGGCGTCTTGCGCGAGAACTCACCGGGCTCCAAGATCATCGCCCCGCCCAGCTGCGCCAGCGCCTCGATCATGTAGACCCCAGGCAGAACGGGGTTGCCCGGAAAATGGCCGGCGAAGATCTGCTCGTTGTAGGTGATGTTCTTATAGCCGCGCGCCCGCACCATGTGCTCGAACTCGAGAATGCGGTCCACGAGCAGCATCGGATACCGATGCGGCAATATTTCGAAAATCTGGCGTATGTCGAGTTCGGCCAAGGCTGCTCTCCTATGCAGAAGGGACGCGCAATCGCGAGCGTAAGGCGGTCGTTAGCGAACAATGGAGTTGGTGCCCGCTCTTGATGGCGATCAGTTCGCACTGCGGCCACGCCCCAAGTAACGCGAGGTCGCCGATTAAATCGAGGACCTTGTGGCGCACCGCCTCGTTAGGCCAGCGCAGGGGCTGCAACGGGCCTTCGTCGGTAAAGATCAGCGCATTCTCTAAACTTCCGCCCTGGCCCAAGCCGCGAGCGAGCAAAGCCTGCACTTCATGCATGAACGCGAACGTGCGCGCGCCGGCGATCTCGGCTACGTACTGCTGGGGATCGATCTCTCCGGCGAAGTATTGCGTTCCCACCGGTTGCGGAAAGTCGGCGAGGAAGCGCACGCGAAAACTCGGTGCGGGAAAGGCTGCGACCAGCTTGTCGCCGTCGCGGACGATTACGGGCTCTTCGAGCTCGAGCAACTTGCGCTGGGCGAACTGCTCCTGTAAGCCGCACTGGGCGATCGCCGAAGCAAACTCGGACGCGCTTCCATCGCGCACCGGAATCTCGGGGCCGTCGACGACGATATCGCCATTGGTTACGCCCATCGCAAAGAGCGCGGAGAGCAGGTGCTCCGTCGTCGAGACCGTGACGCCGTCGCGACCGAGAACGGTCGCTCGCGTCGTGTCGACGACGTACTCCACCGTCGCTGGAACGCGAACGCTTCCAAGCAGAAAGGTGAAGCCGGCGCCGGCCGCCGCAGGGCGTACCTCGACGCTACAAGGCGCTCCCGTATGGAGCCCGACGCCCTCAAAACGAAGGCTCTCGCGCAACGTCTTTTGCATCATCGGGCGTTACTTCGGAAACCCTTACGAGCCTGTCGGGCGCGAAGACGAGCGCTCCAAAGCCTCGACACGATCGAACAGCTTTGGCAGCTTACGAAGCATGACCTGTCGGCGGAGCTCGTCGCGATGGCGCTGCGCCGGGTTGCCCGAGATCGTGGCGCCGTCTTCCACGTTACCCCAAATACCTGATCCGCCGGCGATCGTCACGTCCGAACCGACCGTTATGTGTCCGTTGAAACCGGCCTGGCCGCCGACGCGCACGCGATCCCCGATGACCGTCGAGCCCGCCAGTCCCGTCTGCGAGGCAATCACGCAATGCTTTCCGATTCGGCAGTTGTGCCCGATCTGGACCAGGTTGTCAATCTTCGTGCCGGCGCCAATGACGGTGCTCCCGGTCTGGGCACGGTCGATGCACGAGTTCGCGCCGACTTCGACATCGTCTTCGAGCACGACGTTTCCGACCTGTGGAATTCGTTGCGCTTGTCCGTCCACGAAGGCCCAACCGAACCCCTCGCTGCCAATTACGCAGCCGGGGTGCAGGACGACGCGATCACCGACGACGCAACCGTCGGCGACGAATGCACCGGCGCCGACGACGGTTCCGGCTCCGATCGAGGCGCCGTTGCCGATGTACGCATGAGCCTCAACGTACACGTCGCCCGCGAGACGCGCATCCGGCGCGATCACCGCGCTGGCGTGGCGAAAGGGGCCGCGCGGTCTGGGAGGACGCAACGCTTCAAGCAGTTGCGCGAGCGCGGCTCGCGCGTTTCCGACGACCAACAGCGGCTTGGGCGCAGGCCGAACTCCCAGCGATTCGTCGACGAGCACTGCTGCGGCCTTGCTGGAACACGCGGCGACGAAATAGGCTTCGCTCGTCGCAAACGTCAGGGCGTCGTCGCCTGCCTCTTCCACGCTCGCGATCCGAGCAATCGGGACGCTGCCGTCGCCAACCACGCGTCCGCCCACGCGATTGGCCAGCTCGTTCAGCGTGCCCAGCATGCCACTAGATGCCCGGCGTCGGAGTGGCCTTTTCCGTAATGTTGAGCGCCTTTTCCACGTCGCTGGTGATGTCCACGCCTCCGTAACCGATACCCTCCCGCGTCAGCACCAGTTTTAGCTGGTTCTGCGAGGCGATCTTACCCGCGGCATCGCGAATCTGAGCGGAGAGCTGATCGGTGACCTTAGCATATTTGCGCTCGAGCGCGGCGGCATCGCCTACTCGGCGCGCCGCACTCTCCCGGCGCGACGAAATCGATCGCTCTTCGGTCATAAGCTGGGTTTGATAGCCTTGGTACTCCGGCCAGTTGCTGACGATCCGCTGGACGTCGACGAGGCCGATAGACCCATGCCCCGCACAGCCTGCGAGCGTTGCGGCTATACAGATTAGAATAGCGTGCTTGGTGTTTTTTCTCACTCGTGTTGGCTTTCAATGTCGCTGATGACTTGGTTTGTCATATCGTAACCGCCGGCTGCGGCCCAAATGTTTACGAAGACGATGCTCAGGCCGCGGTCCTTCGCGATGCGCGTCGCGTCGCGTTGGACCTGCGCGAGAATCTGTTGGTACAGCTCGTCGCGCCGCTTCTGCAGCGAGTCAAGCTCCTTGGCTGCGGCGCCGGTGGCTCCCACGTCGGCGCCGTGCAAAGCCGCGAATTGCTTGTCCAAATCGCTCTTGGTCGCGTTGTATTCGGCAATGGTCTTACTCGTGTCCGCCGCAAACTCACCGGCGTACTGCCGCTGGATTTGCGCGATCTGGGCTTGCACCTTGGGCGAGAGATGGGTCGACGGCGCGACCGGAGCGAGACGCTGTAACTGCGACCCCACCGCGTCGCGATGCTCCTCGAGCTTTGCCTTCGTCTGCGCCGAAATCGCGCCCACTTGCGATCTGATCGCGTCGCCCGTCTCGCGGTCCAGCTGCGCGCGGTAGGCCTTCAACGTCGCGGCATCGGCGCTACGCTGGGCGCCGACTTGTGCGCTCTCCTTAGCGTTGATGCTTGCGAGGTCGGACTGGGCCTTCTGGCGGGCAGCAGGGTCCATCGCCAGATTTGAGAGGCGCATCTTAATCGCTAAGCGAGCGCCCGCGTCTTGCTGCGTCAATCGCAACGTCAGATCCGTTTCGTTCTGCTGCAGCTGCTCGGCCTTGGCTCGGAATTTCTGCGCCGCCTGCGTCTGCAACTGGTTGGCGATCGAGTTGGTGGCCGCATTGTCTTGGGCAACGACGCTTTGCTGGTAGGCCTGCAAGTCGGCGTTGGCGGCGGTGGTGGCCTGCTGCTCCGAAGCCGCGGATGCACCGCTCATCTGTGCGGCCGCAAGCGCGCCGGCGCCGGGGATGCCGGCTGCGGTCAAGGCGGCGGCGACGGCCTGTTGTTCGCGCGCCGCATACGAGCGTTGCTTTTCGGCCAAGATCTTGTTTGCACGATCTTGCGCCGCTCGGAGCTCCCGGTTGAGCTCCTGGGTGTGCGCCGCAATCTGTCGCGCTCCCAGCGGCACCGCGGGCGCGGACGATTTGAGCGTAATCGCCGCGATGGCATCGTCGAGCTGCGAGACCTGCGGATACAGCGGATCCCGCTTGACGGCTTCGTCGATGCGAACGTAGCCGGCTCCGCGAACGGCGGCGGAATGCACGTTGACGCCGCACGCCGAGAGCAACGCGGTGGCCAGACACAGTCCGATTGCCATCCCTAGGAAAGCTCCGGCACTATTTGGCGAGCTCGTTCTGGACATCTGTAGTGATGTCCGTGCCTCCGTAAACGATGTCTGCGCGATCGACGACCAAGAGCAAACTCTTCCGGCGGGCGACGTCCGCGGTGGCGGACTTCGTCTGGTCCACCAGCGGCTTGAGCAGTTGGTCTTGCTTGTCGGAGATCAGCTTGTTGTACTCGGTCAGAATCTGCTGCTTGTCGGCGGCGCTCTTGGCTTGCGCTAATCTTGCCGCATAGATCTGTCGCTGAGTGGTTTCGTACTGGCTCATCTCCGAGTTGGCCGATTGGACCTTCGGAACTCCGTCGAGCGCGTTCTGATCGACGAACCCGATTTCCGACGGCGGTGGGGTGCCGGCCGGAGCCGAGATCGCCTGCGGCCCCGCGAAAACCGCTTCAACGTCCTTGGTGATATCCTGGCCCCCATAGATGACGATCCGCTTGTCCACGACGACCGAAAGATTCCGGGTGGCGCTCACGGCCGCGATCGCCAGCTGCTCCCGCTGAAGCAGCGGCCCCGCCATCTCGCGCTGCTTGTCGGTGAGCTGCGTTTGAAATTGCATCGTGATTCGCTGCTTATCCGCGTCGGTCGCAGCCCGCTTGACTTGGGCGTTGTACTGCGTCATTATCTGCGCCTTATAAGCGGCGAGTTGCCGGTCCGCGTTCGCGAAAACCGGCAGATTGGCAATATCCGCCGGATCGACGAATCCGACGTCGCTGATATCGGCCGCGATTGCGCCCGGCGCCAGAGAAGTCGCCAGTAGAACTGCGGCCGCACAAAGTATCGCCGATCGAATCTTCATTTTATTCATCTCGAGTTTCGCATTAGAAGCTTTGACCAATTCCAAAGCTCGTGTGCGTTCCATTATATCCTTTGGCAAAATCGATGCGAACGGTCCGCAGCCCCAGCTGCGGCACGTCGAATCGTATTCCGAAGCCGGCGTCGCCGTAGAGGGCCCAATCGGACGGATATCCCGTGACTCGATTAGTGTACGGATCGAGCAGCGGGTAGGCTCCTCGAATTCGATAGTCGAGCTCGTCGACGAAGAGCGCCAGCGTTATCCGGCGGTCGAGCGCCACCGGCTGGCGGAGTTCGATCTGCCCCAAGTACGCATTGGTCGCGTAAAAGACCTGGTTGTAACCGCGCATCTGTTGGTCGGAGAACGTGAAGAGCGAGCTTGGCGGAATTACGCCGGTCGAGAAATAGCCGACGCCGTGAAAGCCGATCGTCGCGCCTCGGAGCACCGGGAAAAACCTCGCCAGATCCACCGTGCTCTGTGTGAACGAGAAGTTCGACCCGATCGCCGGCGCCGAAAACGTCGTGCTGAGCACGGCCTTGAGCCCCTCGCGCGGGTTGAATGGATCGTCGAGGGTAATCGACTGAAGGCTCAGACCAGTCGTGACCAAGTTGTAGGGAGCGCCGGTGTTGACGTTGGCGATCGACGAAGCTGCGATGCCGAAAGAGCCGCCGTAGTTTTGTTGCTGCGAGCTGATCGGGCTCGGGGTCGGTCCGATGAAGATGTTGGGTTGATTACCTTGGAAGTAGTACGGCGACGGCACCGTCGTATCGTACTTGATTTTCTCACCGGTTATCGCCAGCGACAAAATCGTATAATCGCTGAGGCGGCGCCCGATGTTCCCCGTGGCTCCATTTGAGCTAGAGGTGCTGGTCGCCACGATATTCGAGAGCTGCTGCGACGTCGAGCTTGGATAGAGGGTGACGGGAATCGGTACGTTGGAGCCGCTCGCGACCGAGCTTCCGCTGCCCGTAATGCTGTACACCGGATAGTAATACGTCGAATGGTTCGTAAAGATCGAGCCCCCGGCCGTATAACGTTCCGCCTGCGGCGTATCGCCGAGATACGGAATCGATCCGCTGATCTGCGCGACTCCCGTGCGCGCGCCTTCCTCGAACTGAATGCCGGCGGTGTTTCCGGTGCCGTGCAGGTTGTTGTCGGTGAGACCGAGCGTCGCGTAGAGGCCCAGGCCCGTCAAGCCGCCCGAGTACCCAAAGCCGACCGAAGCCGAGGCCGTGCGCTGTTCGGTGACGTGCCAAACGACGGTGACGTCTTGCGGCTTCTTCGGATCGGGACCCGGCCGCACGTCGGGCTCGACCTTCGAAAAAAAGTTGAGCGCGTTGAGACGCTGGTAGTCGCGTTTGATGGCATCGGTGTTGAGCACCATACCGGGACGCTCGCGCAGCTCCCGGCGGATCACTTGGTCTTTGGTGCGGGTGTTGCCGGTGATCTCGACGACGGCGATCCGCGCGACGTAGATGTTGTATTTAACATCCGCCGTTCCGGCCGCTAGATTGATCGACGAGGGAACGATCCCGCCTTCAAAGTTGCCCAACTCGAAGTGGAAATGGTCTTCGTATAACTTTTGCAGCGCCTTATAATCCGCGTCGCGTACCGCATCGGAGTATACGCTCCCGACTTTCAAGGTAAGGTATGGGAGGATCAGCGGCGGTGGAAGCAGCGGGTCGCCGCCGATCTCGATCTGCTTTACGACGAGCCCTTCCTGGATCGTAAGCGTTAGGACTCCGCTCTTGGGGTCGAGGTTGATGTCCTTGACGTGGGTCGGGACCTGCCCACCGTATCCGATGCGCTCGTAATAGTTGTTGACCTTGAGGACGTCCTGGCGGAACGTGTTCGTGTTGAATACTTGGCCGACCGAAAGGTCCATCAGCGCCAGCAGCGTGTCGCCTGGGACCTTCTGGTTCCCCGTGAAAACGATTTTGGAGATCACTGGGTTTTCCACGACGCGGTACGTGATGGCGATTCCGTTCGGCCTTTCGCGCACCAGCGGCGGCGCGATATCCGCGAAGTAGCCCAGCGCGTTGATCCGAGCCAGGTCGTCCTGAACCACCTTGGGGTTGTACGGCTGCCCCGGACGCGCCGCAACGACCGACATGATCGTCTGCGTCGGAACGCGCAGATTGCCCGTCACGTCGACCGACACGATCTTCGGCGTCGGCGCGGACGACGCGGGAGCAAGGTTCAACGCAGCGACGACGATCAACAGAAGGATGCCGAGCAGGACCTTACCTGCGCTCAAGCGCCGCCCCGGATCAAAGGTCATGTGAAAAAGTCGTTTCAATATGCTTTCAGACTTAACGGCGGTCGATGAAATGCCGCCGCGAGCAAGCGGAGTGCGCGCGGCTCGGCTCGCCCTGTTCCGCCCGGCTTCCCCGGTGTCCTTGCTCGCGGCGGCGGCCCCAACGTTCGTTCTAATCAAAATGCCATCACCAGAAATAGTGCTGCACGGTAAGGCTGAAGCCGGTATTTCCTATCAAAGGCTGGCCGGCTATATAACCTCCGCTGTACCCGAAAGGACCGCCGGGCAACTGCAAGAGCTTCGTGGGGCCGCTTTGATAGAAGAAGTTCAGCGACGCCGCGGTCGCGGGGCCCGGCTGCACGACCAATCCGAACGACTGAATCTGAGGTATGCCGAACGTGACGGCGTAGACGGCGCTGACCGTTTTGCCAAGCAGCCGCGTGGCGGTAAGTCCGACATTGCCATAATATCCGAGCGTTAGGTTAACGCTGGAGAGTCCAAGGCCTTGTCCGAGCGTGCTTTCTACCGGAGCCAGCAGGCCTGCGGTAAACTGCGCGTTGAGAATATTGAACGCTTCCTGACCTACCGTGATGTTGCTGCCTCTTTGGGACAACGATACGTTTGGAATCGGCGAGAGCGTTCCCAACGGCGTTATGCCGTTGGGTTGTTGGCGTGCGAGCATCGACTGACGGCTGAACGCGATGCCGCCGAAGAAGCCGCCGAAAGGCGCGATCAAGCCCAAAATTTCATCCCGGCTGTATCCGGCCGGGTTCGACTCCAGCCCGATCTTCAGCCCGGAAATGGGCCCGTCCACGGTGATCGTCACGTCGGCGTTGCCGTAAGGATTTCGAGCCCGGTCGGGGTCAGGGTTGACGACGCTCGTCGTGGCGACAGCGTGCAGG
>JBEKRW010000009.1:0-20384 GCA_049517595.1 Candidatus Cybelea sp.
GTCAATGAGAACTCAATCTCTCGCATGCCATCGGGCAGCACCCCCGTTACCGTCGCTTCACCAAACTCTCCGAAGCTGACGTGGTCCCCTTCACGCAGGCGCCGTGCCGGACGCGCCAATGCCACCCAGGTGAGCGCTTCGCAATCGTAGCGCAGGGAGCCCGCCGGATGAAGCAAGAGCAGTTCCACGCTCGCCGGCCCGCGCGTGCGCTCGCCAAAGAGGCGGGCGGCGATAACCCGGGTTTCGTTGAGCACCAGAAGGTCGTCGCTGCGAAGAAACTTGGGAAGGTCGCGGAAAAGATGGTCGTCCGTGCCGTTTTGGTCGACAACCAGCAAGCGGCTTTCGTCGCGCCGGAGCGCGGGCTGTTGCGCGATTAGTTCTTTGGGCAGCTCGTAATCGTACGCAGCTGCAAGCCGTTCATCGCTCGAGATCGGTAACGGCCGTCCCTGGAAAGTAATGCGCTAAGATTTCCGGCGCAGCGGTTCCTGTGGCGGCCATACCATGCGCGCCCCACTGACACAAGCCGACGCCGTGCCCCAATCCTCCGCCTTCGATATCGATGTCCGGCGAGTCGCGCCAATGCTGCACCGCCGTGATGAGTAAGCTGCGCAGCGTGCGGGGCCCCACGGCGCGACGAAACGCGCTTCCTTGCACGGTAACGCTGTCGTTGCGCCCGACCAGTTCGATGACGCGGGCGCGTCCACTTGCATCGCGTTCGGCAACGCGAAGATCGACGAGATCGCCGATCGAGGCGAGCGAGGCCGGGAGGCTTGCGGCAATGTTCTCCAACGTAAGAGACGAACTCCAGCGAAAGTACGGCGAGTCGTTGCACGACGTGCAGACCACGCCTCCGAGGTACGGAATCGGGAGACCGCCCCAGGCGTCCGACGATGCTTCGGTGTGTCCGCCGCAGCACGAGGAATACGCGACCTGCGCGAATCCCGCGTTAAAGCGCAGCACTTTGCCGGCGGTGGCCATCACCGCGGCAGTCGCATTCGGCGACTCGCCTTCGATGCCGCGATAGACTTGGTCCAACTCCGAAGGCACCAGGTCATAGGCGCGGCGTGGATTGCTGCGCTGCAAAACGTAGGTACGCGCGCAGATCGACTGCGCTTGCAGTGCTGCCGCGGGCCAGCGCGGCGACATCTCCGCCGGAACCACGCTGCCGACGTACGCCTCGATATCCACCAGGTTTACGATCTGCCCGTCATCCGAGCGCGTGAAGCTTCCGCGGTAGAGCCGGCCCTGGAAAGCAAACGTTCCGTCCGGGGCGGGCGAGGCTTCGCCCGGACCGAGCAAGACGCGCAACGCCGGCCGAGCCGAGCTGATCGCCGGGTCCGCATCGCTTTGCGCCCGCGCAGTCCGCGGCACGAATAGCGGGGCGGCTGCGGCGATCAGAAACGTCTTGCGCCGCACGGGTTAGAGCAAGCGCTCCTGCGCGGCGGGCGGGCCTCCCGCGAGCCCGAGGTGATGGTAGGCATGCGACGTCGCGCGACGCCCGCTTGCGGTTCGCGTGATGAAGCCGGCTTTGAGGAGATACGGCTCGACCACGTCCTCCAGAGTCTCCGCGTCTTCCGTGAGCGAGGCGGCGATTGCGGCGATCCCCGCGGGGCCGCCGCGGTACTGCTTGACCAGCGTCTGGAGAAACGCGCGATCGAGCCGGTCCAAACCGACTTCGTCGACGCCCTCGCGCCGCAATGCGTCGTCGGCAACCCCGGCGGTGATTCGGCCGTCTGCGCGCACTTCGGCATAATCGCGGACGCGCCGTAACAATCGGTTCGCGACGCGCGGAGTGCCGCGGCTGCGCGCCGCAATCATCGTCGTGGCATCGGCGTCGATCGGTACGCCCAGGACGCCGGCCGAGCGAACAATGATACGCTCGAGTTCCGCTACCTCGTAATAGTCGAGATGGTGTACGATGCCAAAGCGTTCCCGCAACGGAGCGGTGAGCATCCCGGCACGTGTGGTTGCGCCGACGAGCGTAAACCGCTTGAGCGGAAGCTTCAAAGTCTTGGCATACGCGCCGCTATCGACGATAAAGTCGATCTGAAAATCCTCCATCGCCGGATAGAGAAACTCCTCAACGTCGCGGCCCAGACGATGCACGGCATCGACGAAAAACACGTCGCCGTGCTCGAGCGAGGTCAGTATCCCAACGAGATCCTTCGGCTTCTCGAGCGTGGGACCGCTGGTCGGGCGGAAGTTTGCGCCAAGCTCCCGAGCGATCAGCCCGGCGAGCGTCGTTTTCCCAAGGCCGGGCGGCCCATAAAAGAGCACGTGCTCCAACGGTTCGTTGCGCTGTTTCGCGGCGTCGATTGCAATCCGGAGATTCTCGACGACGCGCTCTTGCCCGACGTACTCTTCGAACGAGCGCGGCCGCAGGCTGGCACCAAATACCTCGTCTTCTAGCGTGTCGGTTGGATCGACCACGCGCTCCATCGCCGATTCCGGCGAAACGTCCGCGGGGCCCAACAGCCGCTTGCGCGCCTTCGGCTCGCTCATGGAGCGTGCTTCGCCGACTTGGATCGGTATATCTCCGCCAAGACTTGCTCGGCCTGATCGAGCTGCGGCTCGCGCTCGAGCGTCTGGCGAATCATCGCTTCACCTTCAGTGCGTTTGTACCCGAGTTGAACGAGAACCGCGAGCGCTTCGTCCGCGAAATCCGGGATGGAGGGCGCCGCGGGAGCCGGTGCATCCTGAATCAGTAGGAACTTTGCGACCTTGCCCTGCAGCTTTGCGACGATGTCGCGCGCTTTTTGCTGCCCGATACCTGGAAGCGACTTGAGCAGAGTGTAATCCCCGCGGTCGATAGCCGCGGCGATCGTCGACATCGGCAATGAAAATGCCCGTGCGGCGGAGCGCGGGCCGATGGACGCGACCGTCAGCAGGGCTTCGAAAAACTCACGCTCGATCGCGTTGGTGAATCCGTAGTAAGTAAATCGACCGCTGTTGCCCTCGAGGTTGACGACGGCGTATATGTCGAGAATGACGCGCTCGCCGGCCTTGGTTGGAACCTTTTGCGCGATGCAGGGGGGCAGCACGATCTCGTATCCGAGGCCGCCCGCCTCCACGATCGCGGCATCGCCGGTTCGCTCGACGAGCGCGCCGGAGATTCTAGCGAACACGGGTTAACTCTACGGGAGTCTCGAGGACGTTCAGAAACGCCAGCGCGAGGGCCAGAGCGTCGGAGACGTCGTGCGGTTCGGGAGCGTGCCGCAGCCGAAGCAGGCGCGTAACCATCGCATTGACTTGGTCCTTTCGTGCGCTTCCGGAACCCACGAGGGCTCGCTTCACCCGCGCGTGACCGAGCGTGTGAACGGCGATCCCGGCTTGCGCGCCGGCCAAACAGAGTACGCCTCGGGCGTGCCCCATGAGAAGTGCCGCACGGGGATTCTTATAACTCGTGTACAGCTCTTCGATGACGATCGAGGCCGGCTCCACTTGCGAGATGACTTCCGTGATCCCGGCATGCAGCTCGTTGAGGCGCTCCTCGAGCGTTCCGCGCACGCGCGGCACGACGACGCCCGCTTCAATCAGGTACACGGTGCCGTTGCGGCGTTCGATCGCGCCGTAGCCGGTGACGCGCAAAGCCGGATCGATGCCGAGGATGCGCAGGGAACTCGTTGGCACTTACGGCGGCGGCGTTCCGTTGACGGTGACGCCAACCGGCGAGCCGGGAGCGAGCGCCGTTCCGGCCGCCGGCTCGGTTCCTACGACCTTGCCATCCGCACCGAGACTGGTCGTGTACTCCCATTTTCCAACGGAGTAACCGGCGGCGGACAGCGTCTTGATCGCTTCGGCTTTATACATTCCATTCGTGTCGGGGACTTCACCCGGTACCGAGAGCGTTATTGCGACGCTCGTTCCTTGCGGAATCTGACCCGGCGGCGGATCTTGTGCGACGATCGTACCGTTGTTCGTACTCTGCTGCACGTACCGCACGCTGTATTGGAAGCCGGCGGCGGTAAGGGCCGCAATCGCGGCGGTATACTCCAGCCCGGCCACGTTAGGAAGGCCCGCCAGAGGTCCGCCGCCGGCCGGTGGCACGGTGCTGACCGGCAACCCGCTGTTGACAACGACGTGAACGGTCGCGTTTCGATCGAGCTTCGTTCCGGCCGCGATACTCTGCGACGCAACGGTATCGGGCGGCATTCCCGCCACGGTCTGCGAGGTGTCCAGCGTTATTCCGAGGGCGCTAGCCCGCGACTGTGCGCCTTCGACCTTCATTCCGACGAAGTTTGGAACGACGACCGGCGCGGGACCATCCGAAACGACCAGCGTGATGCGGCTGCCTTCGGGAACTTTCGCTCCGGGTTTTGGGGTCTGATCGATCACGTTGTCCTTGATCGTGTTGTCGAACCGGCGAACCAGCGTGACCGCAAAACCGCCTTGCTGCAACGTTCTCGCGGCGTCGTTCGCGCTGTAACCGCGCACGTCGTCGAGGCCCAGGAACGGCTTTCCGTTGCTGATGACCAGCTCGACGACCTGGTTCTTCTCGACCTTCGTTCCCGCACGCGGCGATTGACGAATCACATGATCCGGCGCGACCGTCTCGCTTGCGCTCTTCGTAAAGCGCGTGCGCAAACCGGCGTTCACGACGGCTTGTTGCGCCTCCGCCTGCGTCATGCCGGTGTAGTCGTCAACGACGACGCCCGCCCCAAACGACGGCAACGGGCGGGCGAAAAGAAAGTAGCCGAGCGCCGTCGCCCCGATCAGCGCGAGAACCAGCACGACGCCGATCCAGGCCCCTCGGGCGAAACGCCCCGGCTCTTCCTCCTCTTGCGAAAGATGCGGGCGGTCGGGCATCGGCGAACGTCGCGGCGGCAGCGAGCTGCGGGCGCCCGGCGGATTGCCCGGGGCATCGTCAGTGATCCTAAAAGCGGCGATGCTGGGGCGCTCGCGAGCTTCGCGTAGCGCCGTGGCGAGCTCGCTGGCCGATTGAAACCTCCGCTGCGGGTTCTTCTGCAGCAACCGATTGACGATGGCGGCCAACGCCGGGCTGATACCGCTGGACTGAACTTCGATTACGGGAACCGGATCGCCGATGTGTTTGAGCGCGACGGTTACCGCTGACTCCCCGGTATATGGCAGCTTGCCGGTTAGCATCTGGTAGAGCACGATGCCCAGGCTATAGAGGTCGGAGGTTTCGTGGAGTTCGTGCTCCTGCGCTTGCTCCGGGGAGATGTAATAGACGCTGCCCATCACGAGCCCCGGCCTGGTAAGCGCCATCGTTTGCTGTGAGACTGCGCGCGCAATTCCGAAATCGGAAAGCTTAACGACGTCGTCTTTGGTCACGAGAATGTTCGCGGGCTTGATGTCGCGATGGAGAATGCCTTGACGGTGCGCGTAGGCCAATCCGCTGGCGATCTGCGCGGCGTAGTCGATCGCGACGGGTTCGGGCAGGCAGCCATCTGCGGCGATGATTTCTGCCAGCGAGGGGCCGTCAACGAGCTCCATGACGATGAAATAGGTATCGCCCTCGCGGCCGACGTCGAACGTGTTGACGATGTTGGGGTGCGACAGCTTTGCCGCCGACTCGGCTTCCTGGTAGAACCGCCGGACGAACTCTCCGTCAGCGGCATACTGCTCGCGAAGGACCTTGATCGCGACACGCCGGCGAAGCAAGATATCGGTGCCGCAGTAGACGACCGCCATGCCGCCTTCGCCGAGCTTCCGATCGAGCCGGTATCGGTTATTGAATATCCGCTCTTCGATCAATTCCCCGAGTTCTCCAGCGCTGCTTTGAGCACGTCGCGAGCGATGGGCGCGGCGTAGGTCGCGCCGTATCCGACATTCTCAACGACGATCGCGACGGCGACACGTGGGTGCTGCGCGGGGGCGAAGGCGACGAACCACGCGTGCGATCGGCCCAGAGGATTGGTCGCCGTTCCGGTCTTTCCGGCGACGATCACGTGCGGCAGTTGGGCCGGCGTGCCGGTTCCGCGCTCGACCACCGCGATCATCATGGCGGTCACCTTCGCGGCCGTATCGCTCGATACCGGGTTTGCGAGCGTTGCGGTTGCCGAGACGCTCGCGGGAATGCCGTCGCGCACCACTTGGCGGACGACGTATGGGCGCGGTTCCTGACCCGCATTTGCAATCGTCGCGCCCACCAGTGCCATCTGCATTGGTGATACCAGCAGTGCGCCCTGACCAAAACCCATTTGCGCCAACTCACCGGGCACGATCCCGGCTTTCGGGGGCACTCGGGCCGGCTCGGCCGGTAGTTGAAAATCCAGCGGCCTGCCGATTCCCCAGCGAGCGAGGTAGTCATAGAACGTGTCCAGCCCCATCTTCAGCGCAATCTGGGCAAAATCTACATTACTCGAGAGGGCAAATGCCGTTGTAAGGTTGGCATCGCCCGTCGCCTCACTTTCGTTGTCGTGCAGCGTAAAGTTGCCAATCTGCAGGTACCCCGGATCCTCGAAACGCGAATCCATCGTGACCGTTCCACTGTCGAGAGCGGCCGACGCGGTAAAGATCTTAAAGGTTGACCCCGGCGGATAGAGACCGTCGAGCGCGCGATCCAGCAGCGGGGCGCGTGGATCGTTGCGCAGCTCGGGGAACTCTGCGTCGAGCTCGTTAGGATCGTAGCTCGGCACGCTCCCGAGCGCCAGGACGGCGCCGGTCTGCGGATCCAGAACGACACCCGCCGCGCGATCGTAGCGCGAAAGCAGCGAGTAGAGCTGTTCTTGAACCGCCGGCACGATCGTCGTTATCACGTCGGCGCCCGCCTCGACGTTGCTCGAGCCTCGCAGCGCGCCGGCAATTTGTTCGAGCTGCGCTACCGGATCGCCGCTCGAGTCGGGCGGCGTGAGCGCGCGGTCGAAGGCCTCTTCGATGCCGCTGGTGCCGTAGCGTTGCGAGACGTAGCCAACGACCGCCGCCGTCTGCGCGCCCAATGGATACTCGCGCTTCCCGCCTTGAGTCTGCGCGAGAACCGTCCCGTCGCTGGCGACGATGCGGCCTCGGTTTGCGTCGAGCAATGCGTGGCGGGGATTCCCCGGGCGTTCGGCGATGGCCGAAGCGATGACGAGTTGCACGTAAGCCTGGCGAATCACCAGAATGCCGAAGAGGATGACGAAGAACGTCGCCAGATCGCGGATTCCACGATTGGTCATGCTTCTCGGAGGACTGAAAAGCCCAACTCCGTTTTGACGGCCATGTAGGCTCGCGAGCCTTCGTTCGCGATGATCGTATTTGTGAGCGACAGCGCGAGGCTCTGGGGAACGCCGCCGATTGCGAGCACTTCTTGCACGCCGAGCTCTTCGAGCAGCGGGGGCGCCACGTACGCGCACGACGGCACGTTCTCGAAATGCCGTTCCTCATAGACGCCTTCGTGCCACGGACCGCGTTTGCCGAAGGCTTGGGAGTGGTAATCCCAAGCGCAAAGCTGGCGCTCCTTCCAGAAAAACTCGTCGCGCACGCACAACGAACGGCACGCCGCGCAGGCGACGAGGTCGCCGTGCGGACGCCCGAGCCCTTCGATGATTTCCTCGGGAAGATCCTCGATGTTGAGCACGCTGCGCTGGTCGACGGTCTCCGGGAAGGGAGTCTCCCATCCGGTTCGCACGAGCATTTCGAGGTCGCGCATCGAGGCGACGAAAGCGTGGTCGTCGTCGGCCGGAAACGTGCGATCGATCCACTCCGGGATGCCGGCAGCCGGAATGGCAACGTCCTGCCGGCCGCTGCCGACGCAAACGCCGCGTGGCGTCCATGCCAACGGAATCAGGCGGGCGGTCACGAGCGCGCCCTTTCGGGACTCCGCCGCTGCGCGGAAGCTGCTGGTGCCGGCTAGCGTGTTGGCGTTGCCGCCGAGGATAAAGACACGCGGCTCAGATACTCCTGCAGGCTCCGCGGCGGGCCGGCCTTGCTTGCGAGCGCCTCCGCCAGTCCCCGCGCGGTGTCTAAACTCGTCAAACACGCAATGCTCGCTTCGACCGCAGCCCGGCGAATCTTGTAAGCATCGGAGATTTCCCGGGGCCCTTTGGCGTCGTTGATAACCAAGTCGACGGTGCGCGAACCGATGATATCCAAGACGTGCGGCGATCCGTCGGCAATCTTGTTGATCCGCTCGCTCGCGATGCCGGCTGCCTGGAGCAGCACGTGCGTCCCCGGAGTCGCGACCAGCGTGTGTCCCAGCGCAGAGTAACTGCGAAGTACTCCAATAGATTCTTCCTTGCTTTCGTCGGCGATGGAAGCCAAAATCCGGGCGCCGGTACCCGGCAGCCGAATACCGGCCGCGAGAAATCCCTTCCGCAGCGCTCCGCCGAACGAGTCGTCGATTCCAAGTACCTCTCCGGTCGACTTCATTTCGGGGCCCAGGATGGTTTCGACGCCGCGCATTTTTGAAAACGAAAAGACCGGCACTTTTACCACGACGTACGGTACGTGCGGAACGAGCCCAATCCCGTACTCCATATCGCGCAGCCGTTCGCCGAGTGCGATGCGGGTTGCGGCGGCGACGATGTTGATTCCCGTGGCCTTTTGGATGATCGGAACGGTGCGGCTCGCCCGCGGGTTGGCTTCGATAATGTAGAGTTGCTCGTCGTGCAAGACGAACTGGATATTGATCAGGCCTCGGATGCCCAGCTCCTGCGCGACGGCCTGCGTGATGCCGGCGATGCGCCGTTCCATTTCGGGACCGATGATTTGCACGGGATAGACGCTGATCGAGTCGCCGGAGTGGACGCCGGCGCGTTCGATGTGTTCAAAGATGCCGGGAACGAGCACGTCCTCGCCGTCGAATACCGCATCCACCTCGAGTTCGAGACCCGGAAGATACCGATCGACCAAGAGCGGCGCTTGGGGAAGTATGGGTGGAGCGGATTCCGCGTATGCGGCAAGCTGCGCCTCGTTATAGACGATCTCCATCGCGCGGCCGCCCAGAACGAACGAGGGGCGAACGAGCACGGGAAAACCCAGCTCGCGGGCAATCGCTCTGGCTTCACGAAAGCTGCGCGCGGCCTTGCCCTGCGGTCGAGCGACGCCCAATCGAGACAATGCGGCGTCGAACTGCTCGCGATTCTCAGCCATGTCGAGCGACTTTCGATCGGTGCCTACGATCTGCACGCCGCGCCGGCTCAGCTCGCCGGCAAGATTGATGGCCGTCTGTCCGCCGAAGGCGAGCATAACTCCGCGAGCATTCGTCGCGCGATACGCAGCCTCGACCTCATCGGCGCCGGGCGGCTCGAAGACGAGCGTGTCGGAAATGTCGAAGTCCGTCGAGACGGTCTCTGGATTGTTGTTGATGACGACCGGGGACCGGCCCGCGTCTTTGAGGGCCCACGCGGCGTGAACGCAGCTATAGTCGAACTCGATGCCCTGACCGATGCGAATGGGGCCGCTTCCAACGACGACGACGGCCTCGGCGGGCGTGGGACGGATCTCGTCTTGCTCGCCGCGCGAGAGGTAGTAGTAGGGCGATTTGGCTGGAAACTCGGCCGCTGCCGTATCGACCATTCGAAATGCAACGGCGCCCTTGCCGGCGAGCGGGCTTGTCTCCGCCGCGACGATCTCGGCGAGCTCGTACAGCCAAAACCGGTCGATCGCCGACAGCTCGTGCACGCGTTCGATCGCGGCGGTTGGATCGCTGCCGCTTCGCCGCAACAGCTCGGATATTGCAAAGAGGCGTTCGTGCGTCGGACGTGCGACGATCGCTTCCAGCTCGGCATCGCTCCATTCGACCAGCGGACCGGTCAACGTTTCGCGATTTAAATCGAGCCCTCGTACTGCTTTGAGCAGCGCTGCCTGGAAGGTCCGTCCGATCCCCATCGCTTCGCCGGTCGACTTCATCTGCGTACCGATCGACGTGTCGGCAAACGGAAACTTGTCGAACGGCCAGCGGGGTATCTTCACGACGACATAATCCAGCGCCGGCTCGAACGCGGCCTTGGTAACGCCGGTGACTGGGTTTTCGATTTGGTCGAGCCGCTGCCCCAAGGCGATGCGCGTCGAAATCTTGGCGATCGGATAACCGGTCGCTTTCGAAGCTAGCGCCGAGCTGCGCGAGACGCGCGGATTGACCTCGATGATCGCATACTGGCTGCTGTGGGGGTCGAGGGCGAACTGGATGTTACAGCCGCCTTGAACGTCGAGCGCGCGGATGACGTTGATGCTCGACGTGCGCAGCATCTGATAATCGGCATCAGAAAGCGTCTGCGACGGCGCGACGACGATCGAATCCCCGGTGTGAACGCCGACCGGATCAAAGTTTTCCATGTTGCAGACGACGATGCAGTTATTGCTGCCATCACGCAGGACTTCGTACTCGATCTCCTTCCATCCCAGAAGCGACGTTTCGAGCAGTACTTGATGGATGAGGCTGGCGTTGAGGCCCGCGTCGAGCGTCGCGCGCAGCTCGGTTTCGTCGGCGACGATGCCGCCGCCGGTGCCGGCCAGCGTGTAAGCCGGGCGCACGACGAGCGGATATCCCGCCGTTTGCGCAAACGCGACGCCCTGCTCGATATCGGTGACGATCGCGCTCTCGGCGACCGGTTCGCCGATCTCTTGCATTTTGAGTTTGAAGCGCTCGCGGTCTTCCGCCAGCCGGATCGTCGCGATCGGCGTGCCGAGCAACTCGATGCCGTAGCGTTCCAAGATGCCGGCCTCGTCGAGTTCGACTGCCAGATTGAGGCCTGTCTGACCGCCTAGCGTCGGCAGCAATGCGTCGGGCCTCTCGCGAGCGATGATCTCTTCGATCGACTGTACCGTGAGCGGCTCCAAATAGACCGCGTCGGCAATCTCGGGATCGGTCATAATCGTCGCGGGATTCGAGTTGACGAGGACGACGCGATGGCCTTCCTCGCGGAGCGCGCGGCACGCCTGGACGCCTGCGTAGTCGAACTCGGCAGCCTGACCGATAACGATCGGTCCCGACCCGATGACCATGACATTCCGGCGCGACATGCTCGGGCCGTTGGTTTATCGGATTGACCGGCCAGTCCCTTTTAGCCTACGGCTTTAGGCGCCTCGGCAGCGCGTGCGAGATCGTCGAGCACGGGAATGAAGTGTTTCGCCATCTCTTTCCCCATCATCGCTCCAAGAATCGGACCTAACGGCCCTGAGATCGTGACCCTCTGCGCGATCTCGCTCCCGGTTCCGTCGGGCGTAATCTCACAACTGAACGTCAACGTCGTCATCGGCGGACCCGCCATCGACATGCTGAAGCCGCGCCCTTCTACGACGTTTGAAAACGTAACGTCGTGCGAGCTGCCGCGGTTGGTGGTCATCTTGCCTTTCGTGCCGTTCGCGATCGGGCCGTCGACTTGCGCCGACAAAATACCCGAGTTCCAACGGCTCCAGTTATTTGGATCGCGCCAAACGCTCCAAACCTTTTCCGGAGAAGCGGTCGTCGACCGGGAAACGCCGTAGGTCTTCATCGAGCGCCTCTTTTTGCGTTGGGTTCTCCGTTTACCTCGGACGGGCGCGACTCACGGTTGCAGCCGGAGAATCTCCCAATCGCTTCCGCTGCGTTTGTATTCGATGCGCTCGTGCATGCGGTTTGGGCGCCCTTGCCAGAACTCGAAGTACGACGGCGCCAGCAGGTAGCCACCCCATGAGTGGGGGCGCGGAACCGCTTCGCCTTCGAAGCGCTGCTCGAAATGAGCGAAGCGTTCTTCGAGCACGGCTTGGGATTCGACCGCGGCGCTCTGCTCCGAGGCCCAGGCGGCCAACTGATGTCCGCGTGGCCGCGAGTCAAAATACTCGTCGGATTCGCTCTCGGGAAGCGTCGAGATGGCCCCTTCGATTCGGACTTGTCGCTCGAGCCAAGGCCAGTAAAGCAGCGCGGCCGCAAAGGGATTCTCGGCAAGCTCGCGTCCTTTGCGGCTCTCGTAGGACGTAAAGAACCGCAAGCCGCGACCATCGAGGCCGCGCAAGAGCACCATTCGTGCAGACGGACGATCGTTCGCGCCGGCGGTCGCCAAACACATCGCAATCGTCTCAATTCGATGCGTGCCGCCCGCCTCTTCGATCCACGCGGCCAGCCGCGCTATCGGATCGCCGCTCACGGATAGCGCCCTAAGCCGAGGCCGGCCAGAAACGCAAGCACCATTCCTAAAGCGCCGGCGATTGCAAACTGGAGCGATGCGTCGATGCGTTTGGGTTGCAGTGAGGTCGTTCGCCCCAGCGTGGAGAGCGCGTCTCGAAGCTCGGACGCATTCTCGACGCGCGCGTAGGCGCCGCCGCTGGCCTGCGCGTAACCGCGCAACGCATCCTCGTCGATCGTGGCCTCCTCGTTGGTTCCGGGAATCAGACCGCCGTTCTCGGTGCCGATGCCGACGGTGTAGACGGGAATATGCACGGTTCCAAGACGTTGCGAAACCTGCATCGGATCCGTCCCGGTATTATTGACGCCGTCGGTAATGAGAACCACGACGCGATGCCCCTTGCGCGGCAGCATTCGAGCGGCAAGCGCGAGCGCATCGCCGATGGCGGTGGCGCCGTTCGGCGAGGGAATCTCATCGAGTCCCGAGAGTACGGTTTGACGATCGGCGCTGAGCGGCACGACGACTCCCGCCGCGCCGGCGAACGAAATGATTCCAATCTTCGTGCCCGATGGGCTTTCGGAGACAAAGGCTCGCGCCGCGGCTTTTGAGGCTTCGGCGCGGGTCGGGAAGACGTCGGTCGCAGCCATCGACCCGGAGGTGTCGATGCAGATGAAGACGCTGCCGTCGTGCGCCGGAAGCATGAGCTGTAGATGCGGGCCGGCCACGCCCATGACGAGCGCCGCGAAAGCGAGGAGCCAGAGAACCTGCAGCGCGCGCGGGATCCACGTTCTGGGTTTCGCCGCATCCTTGAAAAAGGCGATGTTCGAGTAAGCCAGATCGTGCGTCGTGGCGCGCCGCTGCAGCATCGCGTAAAGCAACGCAAAAACGACGAGCGCGACGATGCCGAGCCCAAGACGCAGCGGATGGTCGATCGTCACGAGCGCAACCCGAAGGCAGCCGCCAGCGATGCGCTGCCGTCCTCCTCGCGCAAAAGCCCGGTCCGCCAGTTCGCCGCCTCGAACCGCCGTAGAAGGGACGCTTCGCGGGCACGGACGGCCGTCAGATACGCCGCCCGCTCGCTCGCGCCAACGTAGGCACGCAGCGTCCCGCCTTCGGCTCCGCGCAAACGGACGACCCCCGCCAGGGGAAGTTGCTCGTACCACGGATCGCGCGCGATCAACGCCGTGCAGTCGAACCGCGCGCCCAGGCCGGCCAACTCGCGATCGACGCTCGCATCGAGATCGTACCAGTCCGAAATTGCCAGCAGCGCCGTCCCTCGCGGCAACGCCGCGTAGGCCGTGCGCAACGTTTTCGCTAGGTCGAATGTGCCGGCATCGTCACGCAACGCTACCGCGCGGCGCGAACCCCGCTGCAGCGCGGCCGGCGTCATCGAGCCGCCGGCGATGCGAATGCAGCGATCGTCCGAGTTCGCGGCACCGAACCAATCGGCGAGCGCCTCACGTGCCGCGGAAAGCAACGGCCGCTTTCGACCGACACCCATCGAGGGCGAGGCGTCGAGAATCGCTGCCAGCGTCAGGGTCACGTCTTCGAGCACGACGCGCGTCTGCAACTCGCCGGACCGAGCGGTCGACGCCCAATCGATCCGGCGCACGTCGTCACCGGGGACGTACGCGCGCAGCTCGACGAACTCGTAACCATCGCCGCGATAAACCGTTGGCGACCCGGCCCCGAAGTGGCGCGGTCGCCGGCGCGCTCGCAGCAGCGCGTCGCGAATCGTCACGGCGCGGGGATGGCGGCGATCATCGCGTCGATGACGACATCGGCGCTCACGTTCTCCGTCGCGAGGCGATAGTTGAAGCCGATGCGATGGCGCAGTGCCGAGGCCGCGACCGCTCTGACGTCATCGGGCAGCGCAAAATCGCGTCCGACCAAAAGGGCACGCCCGCGTGCCAGGAAAGCCAGTGCGAGGGTCGCTCGCGGGCTCGCGCCATAGTCGATCAGCTCTGACGCCTTCAAAGCCGCACCGCCGGCGGATTTCACGCTTACGCTCTGCGCGGCGCGGGTGATCGCGACTAAATCCACGATGTATCGCTTGAGCTTTTCATCCACGTGCACGGCATGCGCCGCGGCACGCCAGGAGCGAACGTCGTCGAGCGTCGCTACGCGGCGCACCGGCTGCGTATCGGCCATCGCAAAGCGGTCGAGAATCTGTAGCTCTTCTTCTCGCGTGGGATAGCCGACGTTGATCTTCATCAGAAAGCGGTCCATTTGCGCGATTGGAAGCGCATAGGTGCCCTCGGAGTCGAGCGGGTTCATCGTCGCCATGACCACGAACGGATCGGGAAGCGCGTGCGATTCGGGCCCGATGGTGACTTGACGCTCCTGCATCGCTTCGAGCAAGGCGGACTGCACTTTCGCGGGAGCGCGATTGATTTCGTCGGCGAGCACGACGTTTGCAAAAATCGGACCGAGCACCGTGGCAAAACTGCTCTCCCGCTGATCGAAAATGCGGGTTCCCACGATATCGCTGGGCAAGAGGTCGGGCGTAAACTGGATTCGTTTGAAGTCGCCCTCCAGCGCCGCGGCCAGCGAGCGGCAGGCCAACGTTTTGGCCAGCCCGGGCGGCCCTTCAAGCAGCACGTGCCCATTGCAGAGCAATGCCAGCAGCAGCGACTCGAGCACGTTCTCTTGGCCGACGATGGTCTTAGCGAGCGCGTCATGCAGATCGCGGGGTTGCCGGTCGACGATCACGTCAGCGACCCCGCATAGCGTTCGAGCGCGGCGCAGGCATCGTCGATGGCGTTGGGGAGATCTTCATCGTAGGTGAAGGCACTTCGTTCGAGTGCGACCAGCAGGTCGCGCAGGTCGCCTTCACCGCAGCCGGGCCGGCGCAGCACATCGCCCAACGTTTCGCCTTCAGGCGCACCGATAACCCGCCAGACTGCCCCGCGAATGCGAACGGCCGCCGATCTCGTCCGCTCGGCGCGCAGCACCAGCAGCGCATCCTCGATCTGGTGCCGGCGGCGCTCCGCTTCGCTTAAAGGCGGTGCTTGTACCGGTGCTTGCTGATACGAGACGGGCACGGCGGGCGGTACCGCAACCGGTGCGCGGCGGCGGAGGAGAAGGAATAGTATCAGAACCACGGCACCCGCCAGCAGCGCAAGCCAAAGAAGTGCCGCAGCGATCCGGGCAACGTGCGCGAATAGCCCGACCGCCACGCCGTTGGCAATGTGCGCCGCCGACGAGTGGACGGAGAGCGGCAAGTCGTTGGTAAACCACTGCTTCGGTTTACCGTCGCGCGCGTCGATCGCTTGAAGGGTCGCGGGCGCAATCACGATCCGGCCATCGCTATGGGCGACGACGGTCACCAGCTCTTGGTACCGCGTCCCACTCGGATCGCTGACGGTTTTCCGCTCGTCGCCGAGCAGCTCGAGCTGCGCGAGCATCGGAAGCTGAAGGTTGTTGATCTCGCTGACGTTCTCGCGGACGCGCAGCGTAACGATGACGTGGAAAGGTACCTCGACCTGCGGCTGCAGCGTATCTGCCGAAAGGACGAACGATTCGACGGTCAAGCGCTGCAGCGTCTGCGTCCGCGCCACGCCCGTAGCAGCGAACCACGCGACGGCGACGAGGATTAGCGGCGCGGTAAGTTTTCGAGCCATTGCGCGAAGAGATAACGTGCGTCGAAGGGTCCGGGAGAGGCTTCCGGATGGAACTGGACCGCTTCGACGGGTAGCGTCCGATGGCGGAACCCCTCGTTCGTACCGTCGTTGAGATTGGTCATCGTCGCTTCCAATTCGTCGGGCAGCGAGCGCGCGTCCACGGCATAGCCATGATTGTGCGCGGTCACGATCACGGTGCCCGCTCGTAACTGCATCACCGGTTGATTCCCTCCCCGGTGGCCGTATGGCAACTTATAGGTTTTGGCGCCGCATGCGATGGCGAGAAGCTGGTGGCCGAGGCAAACACCGAAGAGCGGCTTTCGTCCGATCAGCCGCCGAAGCACGTCGATCGTCTCGCCCAAATCCGTGGGGTCGCCGGGTCCAGGTGAAATTACGACGGCATCGGGGTCGTACGCCAATACTTCTTCGGCGGTTACGTTGTAAGGAACGACGGTAAGCTGCGCGCTAAGCTCTTGCAGTTGCGTGAGAATGGCGCGCTTTACGCCACAGTCAATCAGCACGATGCGAACCTTCTTCCCCGATCCTTCCGAGAAGACTTCTTGCGTCGCCACGCTGGGTACGAGCGCCTTCGTATTCGCGCTCCGTACGAACTCGGCGAGCTTGCGTTCGGCATCCACGAGCGCGGCCTCGCCTGTAGCGAGAGCGGCCCAAATCGTTCCGTGCTCGCGCAGCGCAATCGTGATCGCGCGGGTATCCGCGCCGACCAAAGCCGGCACGCCGCACTCGTCGAGCCATGCTGGGAGGCTTTGCTTCGAGAGATAGTGCGACGGATGGCGCGCGATCCGCTTGATCACCGTCCCCGCGGCACACGGGCGCCGGTACTGGGCGGCGGTGCCGGAAATGCCGTAGTTGCCGATCATCGGATACGTAAACGTCAAGATTTGACCGGCATACGAAGGGTCGGTCAACGCCTCTTCGTAGCCGGTCATGCCGGTATAAAAGACTGCCTCACCCAGCGCCATGCCTTCTACCCCGAGTGCGTTGCCGTCGAAGCGGCTTCCGTCGGCCAAAAACAACGCTGCCGGTTTCGTGGAGGCCGTCAAGCGATCAACTCGGGCACGCGGTAGCGCAGGTCTCCGCCGACGATCGTCGCGAGCACTTTGCACGGGAGGCGGCGTCCCGCAAAGGGTGTCGATTTACCTTTCGATGCAAACGTCGCGGGATCGACGACCCAGGAGCGCCGGGCAAAGATCGTCACGTCGGCCGGGGCTCCGGGTCGCAGCGTTCCACCGGCGATCCCGAGAATCCGCGCGGGATTCACCGACAACAGCTCGACGAAGCGCGTCAACGGTAGATCGGGCAGCGCGCCGGCGTAGGCGCCCACGGCAATCTCCAGTCCGGTAAATCCAGGAGCCGGGTTTGCCGAATCGCTCTTCTCGGCTTCGGTATGCGGCGCGTGGTCGCTCGCGAAGGCATCGATCGTCCCGTCGCGCACGCCTTGGCGTAGCGCGGCGACGTCCTCCTCCCAGCGCAGCGGCGGATTGACGCGCGCGGCAGGCCCGATTTCGCCGGCATCGGCGGCCGTAAAAGTAAGATGGTGGGGCGTCGCCTCACACGTGACCTGCGTACCCTTCGCGCGCGCGCTTCGAACGAGTTCCAATGCGTCACGCGTCGAGATGTGCGCGACGTGCCACCGCTTACCGGTCTCGGCGGCAATTTCGAGGTCTCGAGCAACGATGAGGTCCTCGGGCTCGCAGTGCGAGATGAAGACGGCCGGAACGTCACGCGCTTGCAATGCGGCATCGCGTAGTACGCCTGCGTCTGCTACGGTGTCGCCGTCGTCGGAAAAACCGACGGCGCCGGCTTGCGCCAGCGCCGCAAAATTGCACGGCTTGCGGCCCTTGCGCCCGACGGAAATGGCGCCGATCGGGTAGACTCGGCAGCGCCCAAAACGTTGGATATGCTCGCGCAGCCATTGCAGCGTCGCGGGGGAGTCCAGCGCCGGGTCGGTGTTCGGCATGCAGGCCACGCTGGTAAACCCTCCCCGAACCGCGGCTTCCGTTCCGGTGTCGATCGTCTCTTTCTGCGGAAAGCCGGGCTCGCGCAAGTGCACGTGCATGTCGATGAAACCCGGTGCGACGATCGCGCCGGCGGCCTCGAGCACGCTCTCGCTTCCATCGGATTGAAGATGCTCGCCGATCTCGGCTACCATCCCGTTTCGGATCCGCACGTCGCGGACGGCATCCAGCGACGCGACGGGATCGACGACTCTGCCGCCCGTGATGAGAAGAGCCGTCATGAAAACGCTTACAGGCTCCTCGCGTTGACGAGCAGATCAAGCACGGCCATGCGAATGGCCACGCCGTGGTGCACTTGACGCGCGTAGCGCCAGCCCGCAAAGTCCAACACGGAATCGTCGAGCTCCATTCCGCGATTGTACGGACCTGGGTGCATGACGATGGCCTCTTTGCGCAACAAACGCAGCCGGCGGTGATCGAGGCGGTAGGCTGCGACGTACTCTTGATCGGAGATAGGCATCTCGGCGAAACGCTCTCGTTGAATTCGCAGCAAGACGACCGCGTCGACGTTTGGTAACACCGCGTCGAAGTCGCGTTCGACGCGGATGCCGTCGCCGGCGTAGGTGCTCGGCAAAAAACCTTCGGGTCCGACCAGCACCACGGTGGTTCCGAGCCGCGAAAGGCCGCGAATCGCCGAATGCGCCACGCGGCTGTGAAGAACGTCGCCGACAATGGCGACGGCACGCCCTTTGAGGTCGCCGAACTCTTCGATGAGCGTATAGATGTCGAGCAGCGCTTGGGTTGGGTGCGCGTGCACCCCGTCACCGGCGTTGACGACGTGGCCGTCGAAACGCAACGCGAAGCGCTGGGGAAAGCCCGCTTCCGGGTGGCGCACCACTAAGACTGAAATGCCCATCGCGCCCAGCGTCATCGCGGTGTCTTCCAGCGTTTCACCCTTGCTGCTCAGGCTCAGATTGCGCGGTGCCAGATTAACGACGTCGGCCCCCAATCGGAGCTCGGCCATGTTGAAGGACGTGAACGTCCGGGTGCTGTCCTCAAAAAACATGTTGACGCAGGTCTTGCCGGCCAGCCGGCGGCCCGGCGCGACTGCCTCGAACTTCGCCGTCTGCTCGAAGATCGCAGCGATCTCCTCGCCGGTCAGATCGTCAAGATCGATCAGACTACGGCGGATCCGCATCGGCGTGTCCTAATATCGTCACTTTATCGGAAGCACTCGCTTGGGGCGAGAGAACGACCTTTACTCGCTGATTCGGCGACGTCGGCGTAAAGCGGCCGACGTAGTCGGGTTGAATCGGAAGTTCCCGCAACCCGCGATCCACCAGAACGCAAAGCCTGATAGCCGCCGGGCGCCCGAGATCGGTCACGGCGTCCAGCGCCGAACGGATCGTTCGGCCCGTGTATAAGACGTCGTCGACGACGACCACCATCCGGCCCGAAACGTCGACGGGAATTTGCGACTCAGGCAGCTCGTGCATCACGCGGTCGTCGCGATAAAGATTGATGTTGAGAAAGCCAAGTGCCGGTTTGCGCCCGCTGATGCGCTCGATCTCGGCCGCCAGCCGGATGGCCAGGGCCTCCCCGCCGCGGCGCACGCCAAGAACCACGAGCCCCTCTTGGGCTTCGTTAGGTTCGACGATCTCGTGGGCCAGCCGTGCGATGATTCGAGCAATCTCGTCGCTGCCTGCCAAAACGCCGTGCGCTGCGGTCGCCGTCATGCCGGTTCCTTCAAGGCGCGCAGCGCTGCTTGCACTCGTGCCAACTCGCCGCGATAGGTTCCCAACTTCTCACGTTCTTTGGCGACGATCTCCGGAGCCGCCCTCGAAACAAAGGCTTCGTTTCCGAGCTTCTTCTCGCCCCGGTCGATTTCCGAAAGCAAATGTGCAACCTCCTTGCGATAGCGTTCTTCCAGCACGCCAGGCGGCGCCTCGACGCGGACGCAGCCAAGCGCCTCGTCCAACGTTCCACCGCTCGCGGCAGATGGCTCGATCGTGGCCGTGCAAAAGAGAGCGAGCAACTCCGCCATTTCCTCGGGCACGTTCGCCGGAACCTCGACGACCACTCGTTCCTTGGGAGGCAGCCCCAGCTCGGCCCGCATATTGCGGACTCGCTCGACCGCTCGTTTGAGCGCGTCAAAGTCTTGTGCCTCGGTTTCGAATGCCGGAATCTCGAGCGGATCGGGCCAGGTCGCCGTCACGATCGTCGGTCCGTCGTGCGGTAGAGCGAGCCAAATCTCTTCGCTGATAAAGGGTGCGACCGGATGCAGCAGCCGCATGGCGTTATTCCAAACGAAGGAGAGGACGGCTGCCCGGCTGGAGCGATTACCCGGCGCCTTCGTTGCTTCGAGGTACCAATCGCAGATTTCGTACCACAGGAAACGCCAGATGGTTTCGGCGGCATTGCCAAAGTCGTACGCGTTGAGGAGCTCGCCAATGCGCGCGACCGTCTCGCGAAGCCGGGTGAGGATCCAGCGGTCGGCGGGCGTGAGCGCGCTGGGCTCCGGCAGCACCATCGCCGAAGGCAAGCCCTCCGGGAGCGAAAGCATGTACCGCGTCGCATTCCAGATCTTGTTATTGAAGTTGCGCGCCTCTTCGCAACGCGACTCTTGATAGCGAATCTCCTGGCTTTCCAGCCGCATCTGTCGCAGAATAGAGAGTCGAAAGGCGTCGGCGCCATACTTCTCCGCAAGCTCCATCGGATCGATGGTGTTCCCAAGCGATTTCGACATCTTCCGCCCGGCGGCATCGAAGACCAACGGAGTGATCACGACGTCG
>JBEKRW010000010.1:0-20273 GCA_049517595.1 Candidatus Cybelea sp.
ACGGGTGCCCGACGCAAGAATCGGCTACTCGATCTACGTCTACGACTTCCGGAAGCATCCGTGAACGAGAACAGCCGGCTTGCCGCACTGGGCTACCGCCAGGAGCTTTCGAGAGTGCTTTCGCTCTTCGACAACTTCGCGGTCGCCTTTAGCTATTTGAGCCCGATGGTCGGCGTGTACTCGCTCTACGCGCTTGGCCTGGGTACGGGCGGGCCCCGCTACATCTGGACGATTCCAATCGTCGTGGGCCTCATGATGCCGGTCGCATTAGTCTTCGGCGAGCTCGCCAGCGAGTACCCTCTTTCGGGCGCGCTCTACCAGTACGGCAAGTACAGCGTAGGGCCGCGCTACGGATGGTTCATCGGTTGGATCTACGGCTTTGCACTGCTCGCGACCGTCGCTTCGGTCGACTCCGGCGCCGTCGGCTATGTCACGTCGCTTTCGAATATCTGGCTTGCAACGCATCTCGATCCGGCGAGCCATTTGACGATCTTCGTCATCACCGGCGCAATCATCGTGTTATCCGCAATCGCCAACTCGGTCGGCGCCAAAATCATGGGCCGCGTCGCGCGCTTCGGCGTCTACGTCGAGACGATCGGCACGTTCGGCGTCTTCGCGGCACTGGCGTTTTTCGGCTTTCACCAACACTGGAGCTTCATTTTCTCGACGCAGAACGTCGAGCATCTCAAAAGCAATCCGCTCGGCCTGAACTTCGGCGGCCACTGGTGGACCGGTGCGGCGCTGGTTGCCGTTCTCGCCAACGTTTACATCTTCTTCGGCTTCGAGTCGGCCGGCGACATCTCCGAAGAGACGATCGACGCCGCGCGGCAGGTCCCAAAGGCCATGCGAAATGCGCTGCTCTATGGCGGCATCGCGTCGTTCGTGTTGGTGCTCGGCCTGCTGCTCGCCACGCCGGCGAACGGCATCGCGAGCGCCGTTACCGGCGGCGTCAGCAGCGTGCTCGCCGTTCTGCCCGGTTGGCTGGCGGACTTCTTCCTCGTGATGATCGTCGTTGCGTTCTTTAGCTGTGGAACGGCCGTGCAAGGCGCCGGCGCACGCGTCGCGTTTGCTCTCGCGCGCGACGGCGCGCTTCCGCTCAGTGAAAAGATACGAACGATCTCACCGCGCCACCATACGCCGGTCAACGCGATCCTGGTGGGAACGATCGTCCCCTTCGCCTTCTTATTGTTGGTGCTGATCAATCCGAGCAAGCCGGTGCACGTCCTGTGGTTCGACTACCCGGCCAACGTTAACGCGCTCTACGCGTTGGTCTCGTTTGCGACGTCGGGCATCTATCTCGCCTTCTTCCTCACCGTTGCCGGCGCGTTCGTTGCGCGGCGGCGCGGCTGGCGACCGGGCGGAGTCTTCACGCTCGGGGCCTGGGGTATGCCGGTCACCATCGCGGGCGGTCTCTACTTGCTGCTCATGCTGCTGAACATCGTCTGGCCGAGTTCGCTCTCCAGCGGGCGCGCGGTCTTCAACTATGGGTGGGTCACGCTCGGAGTGATGTTTCTCATTGTGGCCGCCGGCGCGATCTTCGAAGCGATCGCACGCCCCGGCCGGGCTGGAGGTATGGGCGCAGGGCCTCATTGAAACCGGGCGGCGTGGGGCCTTTTAAATCGAGCTTCGTTCGCGCTTTCGGTGCGGCCATGATGGCCGCGCTAGGCATCGTCTCGTGCGGCGGGGGTTCGAGTAACGCCACGACAGGCGGTACGGTGCCGTCTTGGCTCTCGCCGGCCGCGGGCAGCGGCAGCGGCGGAAGCTCCAACTACATCTCGCACGTCGTGGTCGTGATTCAGGAGAACCGCAGCTTCGACGATCTCTTCGCTACGTTCCCGGGTGCCGACGGAGCCTCCGAGGGCCTGGAAAAGACGCCATCGGGGGACCAGTACGTTCCGCTTCAGGAAGTTGACCTGGACTCGCCATGCGACTGGGGCCATTCGTGGCTCACCTATCTCAAGGATTGGGATAAGGGCAAGATGGACGAGTTCAATCTGGAGGGCGGCGGCCAGAAATGTCCGGGAAAGGCCGGCACCGCGGTCTACCAGTACGTGAATCCCTCCGAGATCGGACCCTACTGGCAGCTCGCCCAACAGTACGTGCTGGCCGACCAGATGTATCAGACGCAAGGCAGCGGCAGCTTCACCGCGCATCAGGACTTGATCGCAGGCGGCACGATTCTCAACGGGAGCCAGACCGAGAGCCTGGTCGATTTTCCATCTCACCATCCATGGGGATGCGACGCCCCCGCAGGGACGGTAACCTCGCTGGTGGTCTCAGACCCGCCCCATAAACTTAAGCGCGAGTTTGATAAGGGGCCGTTCCCTTGCCTCTCGTACGCGACGATGCGCGATCTGCTCGACGCCAATTCGGTTTCGTGGACGTACTACTCGCCGCCTGAACCCAGCGGAACGGGCTCTCTTTGGAACGCCTTCGACGCGATCGCCGCCGTGCGCAACGGCCCCGAATGGAAGACCAACATCCGTAACTCCAGCAAAATTTTCTCCGACATCAAAAACGACAAGCTTGCCAGCGTTGCATGGGTCGTTCCCGACGACGTTAACTCCGATCATCCCGGCGTCGCGAAAGACTACGGTCCGTCGTGGGTCGCCAGCATCGTGAACGCCATCGGTGAAAGCAACTACTGGGACTCGACGGCGATCGTCGTCGTCTGGGACGACTGGGGTGGTTTTTACGACAACGCGCCGCCGCCGTTCATGGACCAGTGGGGCGGCTTGGGTTTTCGCGTTCCGATGCTCGTGATATCGCCCTACGCGCGCGAAGGCGCCAGCGGTCCGGGCCTCGTCGAACACGAGCAATACGAGTTCGGCAGCATATTGAAATTTATTGAGAACGTCTGGGGGCTCGGGCAGTTGGGGACGACGGACAAGCGCGCCACGAGCATCATCGACTGCTTCGACTTCACCCAGCAGCCGCGCCAGTTCCAGAAGATCGGCTCCTCGTACTCCATCGACTTCTTCGAGCACCAGAAGCCCTCGTACTTGCCCGTCGACAGCGAGTAGCGCGACGTCTCCGGTTGCGCCTAGGCAGGATTTATGAGACAATCCCTCCCGGCCTTTAAGGCCAACTTTCTTATCCTTTCTGAAAAGAGCATGTCCAATCGCTATTCGCAATAGAACCCGTGGGAGAGGGCCTCGCCCCGAAAAGCAAAAGGTCGCCCAAACTGCCAAGGAAGCGCCGCTCGAGGTGTTCGGCAGCATCAAACAAGTCTTTCCGAGTACGACGTTTTCAGTCGAGCTCGATAACGGCCACGTGATCCTGGCACATATCGCCGGACGCTTGCGCCGTCACCGCATCAAGATTCTTCCCGGAGATCGCGTGGAAATCGAAGTCTCGCCCTACGACTTAACCAAGGGCCGGATTGTGTACCGTTACCGCGCTGGAGAAGAGCGCCGCACCCCGCAAAGATCGGGGCAGACTCCGTAAGGAGAAGGTCCCTAGTATCGGGCGCTAAGCTTGAATCTGCCCGACGTGCAGATCTCGATGATCTGTTCGTTGCTGAGCCGTTGGAACGTCTTCTTGGCGTACTCGAAGGGCTCGCCCGCATCGGTCGCGTCGTAGCGAGCTTGGGCGCCCGGATTCAACTGCGGGCGCTGTTGTAGCGTCTGCTTCTTGAAGTTCACGCGATACGCCAGCTCTTTTCCGAAGAGCACGATCTCCCCGCGCGCGTTGGCATAGCCACCGAAGACCGGCTCCAAAAGCTCGGAGAGGGCGCGGCCGGAACCGCCGGCACTAATTGCGAGAACGGCGACTGGGGAAAGGGTGGTCTGCATCACACGAATTGAACATCCGAGATGCTCGAAAGGTTGCATGCGGGCGCCGGCCGCCTTGTCTAGGGGTTCTTAGCTTGGAATTCTTAGTATGAGAACTCCTGGAGCTGATTGGATCCTGGCCCGTTTACCCAGCCGGTTCGCGCCCCCGGATTTATCGAGATCCGGACCGGGATGACGAAATCGCCCGCGTAGGTGAAGTTGAAGCCGTTGATGGACTCCAAGAGGGCTCCGCTCTCGAGGTACACCTGGATGCTGCTGCCCGATCCCGACGTGCTCGAAATCGGCTGTGCGATGAGAAAGAGCTTGTTGACCGGGTCGTTGGCGACGAAGCCGCCGGCATAATACTGGCCTCCGCCGTTGGGCAGAAGCTCGTGAGTACCGGTCTCTTTCGCAAGGTCATAGAACTCGAGGCCGCCATCTAACTCCGTCGTCGTGCACGCGATGCCGGTGGCGGAATCGTATCCGATTCCGTTGGCGTATCCGCAACCGACCGAACCGGGGCATTGGACTCCGGCAAACTGCTTGAGCTTGCCCGAGTGCAGGTCGACCGTCGTGATCTCCGGCGGCGGTCCGCCCGCCGCGCCGTAGCTTGGCGAGCTGGCCATAACCGCTACGTTGTTGACCGTGTCCTGCGTCAGCTCGGGCTGCGTACCAAGCGAAAACTGATTCGCGTTGAGCGTGATGACCTTACCAAACGTGCCCTTTGCAACGTCGGAGACCAGCAGCTCCGACGGGTCGGACCCTTCGCGTTGATAGCCGAAGACCACGGCCGTACTCGTGCTCTGGTTGGGTGCCCACTGCAGCACGTTGAACAGTTTGACCGAAGGGACCCATCTTGCGGTGAAGCGTCCCTTCGTCACCGGACCCAGCAGATGGTACATGTCCTTTGCCGGAGTCTGCCCGGGCTTTCCGGCCTTTTGAAAGTCAACGAGCCCCACGTCACCGTCGAAGATTCCGTCGGCGACATAGTCGTCGCCGCGCGCCACCTTGGCCCCCTTGATCTCGCCCACCGTCTTGGTAATCTTCCCAGTCGTCGCGTTGAACGTCTGCACGGAGATATCCGTCAGGCTCGCCGAGGCCAGCACGCCGTCGTTCCCGTTCTGGTCCACGTCGAAGCCGAAGATCTCGCCGCCGTCCGACGTCGAGAGCACCGGGCCCAAGGACCCGCCGGTGCTCTTCGTTAGGGCCGCCGAAGACGCGACCGGTGGGGTCGTAAAGTTGTTACCGCTGCCGCATGCGGAAACGCCGGCGATAGCCAGCGCGATCAGTAGCCTTCTAAAAAAGCACTCCATAGGACAATGCTGCCGTCAATTTATAAAAAAGGTATGAATTGGGCTAACATTTGCGGGTGAGATTGTAACCCGCGCCGGACAGGTGCTTCCCGTCGGGCGAAAGCTTGAGCGTGTGATTGCCGTAGTAGGTGAGCGTAACGGTCTCACCGTCAATGATCCAATTTCCGGAGACACCTTCATTGTCGGTGAGATCGCCGTTGAGTTGCATGGTGAACGTCAGCTTGGGATCGCTGTCCGAGACCCAACTGCCGACGAGATTAGTCGTGGCGCACCCCGTCGGGACCGGCGATGCAGTCGGCATCGCGGCCAACGGCGTTATCGCACCGCCGTAGAACTTGTGCGCGATGTTCAAGCAAAGCGCATGAGCGGGGTAGGGGTTCGCCGGCAGTTGAACCGCGCAAATAAAGGTCACCACGTAGCCCTTGGGCAGCGCATAACAGCGAACGGCGGCACCCGCCGAGGCCGCTCCGGTTGCGAGGTTTTGCCCCATCGCGGACCACTCACCGCTGCCCGGGGAAGACTCGGTTGCGCCTGGCAAGTACGTTTCCAGCGCGGCCTTCGCCTTTGCGCTGCAATCGCTCAGCGTGCCCGAGTCGCTGACGTATCGAATTCCCGACGAAAGATCGACGGAGGCGACCGCCGCGGCATACGACAGCGAGCCGAGGAAGATCGCTATCGCAAAGAGCCCGGCTCCACGTTTGAGGTTCAAAGTTATCGCGCCCCCGAGTCAAACGCTGCGGTTAACTTCGTGCAGAGGGCAGCGGCGCTATCTGGGCTCGGAGGCACCTGAGCAGCGCAGGTAAAGGTTACGAGATACGAGCCCGCGAGCGGATAGCAGTGAATGGCGGCCGCGGCCGTCGAACCGTTCGCCGAATCGGGCGCGCCGAATGCTAACCACTCGCCGGTATCGCCACCGAGCTCGACGGCACCTTGCAGCACCGCATTCAGCGCGGTCTTCGCCGAGCCGTTACAGGCGCTCAGCGGCTGGTTCGCAACGACCTTGCTGACGCCCACGTTCACGTCGAGCGCCGCCGGCGCGCGCGTGGCGAGCGAGCCGAAGGCCACGATGAGCCCGACGGCCACCAGCGCGATTCGACAGCGTGAAATTCTCGTCACGGCAACCTCCTGGAGCGAGGGCGTTAGACGGGGGGGACGAACGTTCCCGCGGGAGATTTTGCCGTGGCAACGTCTAAACGAAAAATCGATACGATCTACGAGCTGCGTAAGGCAGCCGAAGGCAAGGCGTTGGCCGAAAAGGAGCTCGAAGCCGATCCCGGCGCCGAACGCCGCGACCGCTTGCTCGACGCCCAAATCAAACTCGAAGAGAAAACGATCGAAGCGATCGAAGCCTGCCACGAATGCGGCCAGCCCCATTCGTCCGATGAGGCCCACGAGACGCTTACGCCTTAGCGGCGCGGTCGAGGGGGCAGGTTTTTGAAGAGCCGCAGCCCGGTGCCGCCATCCATAAACTCGACGCCGTCGACGACCTCGTGCATGATGAAGAGGCCGTACCCGCGCGGGGCTCCCTGTGGCGGAGGGTTGACGCTCTCCGGCGGTTTGAAGCCGCGTCCCTGGTGCCGTATTTCGGCGATGAGGCGCCGGCCATCCACCCAGCAGTTCACCAACAGAATCGGGCCGCCGCCGTGCTCGACACAGTTGGCGAGCGCCTCGCCGGCGCCAAGCTCGAAACCGATCAAATCCTCGCCGGAAAGCCAGTTCGCGGCAAATCCCGCGATAAGCATGCGTGCCTCCCTCGCGCCGGCGGCGGAGCAGGGAAAGCGCCAGCTAAACTGCGGAGTGCGGCTCATGAGAACTCAGTTTGGCGGTCGTCCCGCCAACGCGCTGATCTCCATGACCCTATTGTTGAGCTTCGAGGAGTCGACTACCACCGCTGGATTCATATCATTCGGCGGGCAGGTGACGTCGCTCGAAACCCATCCGCGCCACTTCACGACGATCGTCGATCCGAACGACGCGCTTTTCGCGCACGATCCGCTGGGCGCATTGTCTTTGCGCGCAGCTGCCAGTGCCGCGAAGAAAAGATCGGCGAGGCCTTTAGCGATGGTAAATGGCTTGGGACCCGACGTACCGGAGGCGATTGAAGCGGTACCGTCGGAACGCACGACGATTTCGGTTGCGGGCGAGTTTGTCGAACCGGAATTCACGATGACTGCGCTATCGACGCGCTGGCAGCTAACCAGAACGATGGCGGCGTAGGCGGTGAACAACAGGGTTAAGACTCGCAGGGCTGCTCGCTTCACCGGAACCTCCGACCGGGTGACTCACGAAAACGCAGTTGCACTGCTTTCGCAAGATGGTCTGCGATGCCTCGTTCGCACGCCGCTGGGCAAGGATTTGTTGATAGCAAGCAACGGTGAGGCAATCGTCGAGAGCACCTTCGTCGCGCGGCGGCGCGCGGTCGACCGCAAACCGAGCGACGCGCTGCTCGTTGAGGCGCGAGCGCAAGTGCAAGCCTACTTCGCGCGCCGCCTACGCCGCTTCGATCTGCCGTGCTTTCTCGACGGGACGCCGCTTGCGCTCGCAGCGTGGCGCGCCGTCGCAGCACTCTGCTTTGGCGAGTTCGTTTCGTACGCCGACGTCGCGCGCGCCATCGGTCGTCCGGGCGCGCATCGTGGCGTTGCCGCAGCCATGGGGGCAACGCCGCTCGCGCTTTTCATTCCGGCGCACCGCGTGATCGGCGCCGACGGGCGAATCAAAGGAGCGGATCGCACGTCGCTGCGCGCCCGCCTTTACGCTTTCGAACGAGTTGCGCCAGCCGGGCGCTCCGCATAGTCCGCATTCTCGATCGTCTCTCCTACGAACGCGGCTTGATAGGCGAGGATGTCGCGCACGAATGGAAACTGCGGATGGCGAGGCTCCGCGGTCTTGCGATAACGATCGCTTTCGCGTTGCAAGATCTTCCACTTCACCATCAACGGTAACGCGGCGCGAACCATGCGCCGAGGGTTGCGGCGCAACTCCGGATCGACGAACAGCTGTTGTGGCAGCTTCGCAAGGCGGTCTTCGACCGCCGCGCAGGCTTCATCCGCCGTGAATGCTTCGTCGCGCTCGTGCAGCCACGCACCCAGGAGCTGACTGGTGACGACCGGCCGAATCGCCGCCAACGTCGGCATCATCGTCTTCTTCCAGTCACCCTGCGCCTCGTCGAGGCGCACGACGCGGTAGAGCATCGAAAGGCGCGTTGAAACGAATGGATCGTAGCTAACGCCGATGATATAGATGGTTGCAAGCGGCGCCAAACGGTCGACGGCGCCGCGCATCGCCCGAAGCCGTCCGTCGTACGAGTAGTGTCCTTCGGGCGTCAAATAGAAGGTGCCGCCACGGCGAACGACGTCTTCCAGAAGCGCCAGATCCTTTTCGAGGTTCTCGCGGGTTTCGTCGAGGATTTCTCGCCGGTACGGTTCGCGCACCGTGGAGACTCTTACGACGGCGCGCGCGCGGTCGAAGAACTCTCGTCGCCAAAGGTCGGTGCTCTTGGTTTCGGGCGGAAAACGGGAGGCCACCGAATCGTCGAAGATCTCGTCGATCGGCAGCGGCCCGTGGCGCCGTTGGACGCTCCACGCGAAGGCGGCGAGCGCGCGCGCGCTCAGCTCGTTTTCGAGCGGCAACAGTCCCAGCGTCATGAAGAGCTGTCCCGCGTTGACGCCGCGCAGCAAAAACCTCAGCCACCCGATCCGGTCTGCAAGAAAGCCGGGCTCGTACATCCGGCGCGAACTTGCCGTAAAGATCGGATGCCGCCAAGAGCCGCTCTCGACGGTCGTCGAAGAAACGATCGCCGGCGATTCGAAATCGTGTTGATGGTTGGCGACGATCAGCGTCGGACCGCGGCGGCGCGGCAGCCGGCCCCAACTGCGCACGCGATACGCGAAGTGATCCCACGCGTAGTTCGACGTGACCGCTGCGAATCGCAGCGGCCAGCCCCAGAGCGACGAAAGCGGCCGGCGCCCGACGCGCAGCACCGATAGTGCCGCGAGCGCAAAGCTAAATCCCGATAGCCCAAAAACCGCTTGGTAGCCGGCGCGGGTTCCGCCAAAGAGTCCGATCAACCAGCCGCCAACCAACGGAGCGGCAATGTTGGGCAGGCTGGTCGCGATTCCCCAAAGGCCGAGATCGCGCCCGACGTCGCGCATCTTGGGGATCGCATCCATCGCGAGCGCCCAACCGCTCGACATCACGCCGCCGAAGCCGATGCCGAAGAGCAGCGCGAACGGAAGCATCCACCCGAGCACGGGCGCGAGGGCGAAGCCGATCGTCGCGGTGGCCATGCACCCGATGGCGATCGCGGTAACGATCTTGCGCGACACGCGATCGGAGAGCAAACCGAGATAGAGGCTGGAAATAACCGCGCCCACGATCGTGCAGAACGCGTACAAAGCCGTTCCGGCCGAAGGGTTATCGATTTTCTGGATGTCGCGGAAGAAAAACAGCACGAACGTTTGCAGCATCGTCAACCCGAAGAAGACCAGCATGCGGGCGACGAAAACGACGATAAAGTCGTGCCAGTCGCGAACGTGGGCCTGCTCTTCTCCATCGTCGTAGGTTCCGTCGCTGATTGCAAAAAGCGAGAGGCCGCCCACGGCCATGATGACGGCGGTGGCCAGAAAGCTTAGGGAAGGATTCGGCATCGAGCCGGCAATCGCAAACCCGAGCACGCTGCCGACCAGAGTGCTCGCGCCGCGCACGCCCGATACCACGCCCCAATTGCGCCGCGGCACCGATTCGGGGAGCAGCACCTGGTACGCGCTCAGCGCGACGTTGGCTCCAAGCGTTGCGATGACGAGCAGAACTGAAAACCACACCAGCGTATGCGCGTACGCCAGCGCGGACAAAGCGGCGACGTCGATCGCGACGCCCGCGCCCACGAAAGCGCGGCGCGAGCCGCCTCGGCGCCGGAGCGAATCGGAGAGCCAGCCGGCGAAGAGCGGCACGACCGCCGTCGCGAGCGCGACGGTGCTGGCGAGCACCGCGAGCACGACGACGTGATTCTCCGGCGCAAGCCGGATCGTCGTAGCGGGCACGGCGATCGCCATCAACGCGGTATCCTGAACCGTCAGCGGGATCCAGAGCGCGTTGAGCATAACCCAGCCGCCGATCTCGCGCAGATTGGGCCTCGTAGTGCGGTTAATCAGGCGTTCCTTGAGTGCTACTGTTTAACGGCGTCGATCAGCACGATTCCGCGACCGCCAAAGTCTTGCAGCTCGTTGATCGCGGCGAGAGCGGCGCCGACGGGTGTATCCGGGTTGGTGGCGTCGTTAAGCGAGAAGCCGGTCTGCCTCCTGATTTGCGCGTCGAGCGGATCGCGGATAATTTTCGGCGCGTATTTGAGCCGGCCGATCAGTTGGAGCATCGACCCCGCTTTATCGTTGAGAACCGCAGGATCGACGACCAGCACGACGACACCGTGGCGCTTACCATTCTCCATATTCGAGAAGGCTTGAAAGTCCAAGCCAAGTTCGCGCGTGTGCGTGCGCACCGAGTCTATGCCGTTTCCCGTTACCGCGACCGCGTAGCCATCCGGCGGATGCGCGCTCAGATCGCCGAGCCACGCCTCGAGTGCCGGCATGAACGCCTGGGTTCCCGCAACGACGTCGTGACCGTCGTAGGTGCCGGCTCCTTGCGCGAAGACGGCGTGATCGCCGGCCCCCGGCTGGGCCGTTATCGTGCGCTGCCAATGGTGCGCCGAAAGCACGTTGGCACCCTGGAAGAGCGGGAACGCGATCGGGTCGCCTGCAGGCCCCCCTGCCGAGCCGTGACTGCCGCCCCAGCATGCGCTTAGCAGGGCCGCGAGCACGGCAAAACAGCAACGTTTCATCGAGGCAGGCGATTCGAGGAGAAGCCCGCCGCCCCCCGTAAGCCCAGCAAGCGTGGCGCTATCATACGGATCCTATCTCAAAGTTGACGAGCTCATCGCCTTGCAGCGGCCGCTTTCGAGTCCCGCGCATCACGATGAGATGCTCTTCATCATCATCCATCAAGTCTACGAGCTGTGGTTCAAACAAGTCTTGCACGAAGTCGACGCGGCAATGCCGGCGCTCGACCGCGACGACCTGCCCGCCGTCTCCAAGCACTTTCGACGGATCGATGCGATCCAGCGCGTGCTCGAACAGCAAGTGGATATCTTGGAGACGATGGCGCCTCAGGAGTTCAACGAGTTTCGCGACCATCTCAATCCCGCCAGCGGCTTTCAGTCGGTGCAGTTTCGCGAACTCGAGTTTGCCTGCGGTCTGCGCCGCACCGAAGTGCTCAAACTCGTCGAGCTCGACGACGCGCAGCGCGCCCGCCTCGAGCAGCGGGCCGCGTCACCCTCGCTGTTCGACCGCGTCAAAGCATTGCTCGCACGCCGCGGCTTCGCCGTCGCGACCGCACCCGAACTGGTCGAAAGCCTCCGGCAAATTTATTCGAACGAAGCGGCGCATTACGACCTGTACCGCCTGCTCGAGGATCTGATTGAATTCGACGAGCGGTTCGCGCTCTGGCGCTCGCGTCACGTGCTTATGGTGGAGCGCATGATCGGCCAGCGTCCCGGCACCGGCGGGTCGTCGGGCGCTCAATACCTCCGGCGCACGCTCGACCATCGCTTCTTCCCCGAACTGTGGGAAGTCCGGACCTACCTCGGCGAGGGGGCCTACGGATGACGAACGTGCGCGAGCAGTTTCCAATTCTCGCAGACTCGACCTATCTCGTCAGCCACTCGATGGGAGCGGCGTCGCTTGGGGCCCGAGAGGCGCTCGAAGCATTTTGGGATCAGTGGGCCAGTGACGGCCCGGAGGCTTGGGAGCGTTGGCTTCCGCGCATCGGCGAAATCGCCGACGGCATCGGCGCGATCGTCGGCGCTGCGCCCGGCTCGGTCTTTCTCGGGCCGAACGTTTCGATTCTGCAAGCCGCAATCGGAAGCTGCATCGACTTTAGCGGCGATCGCAACGAAGTCGTCTACGAATCGTTGCAGTTCCCGTCGCTTACCTACGTGTGGCGCGAATGGGAACGCTATGGGGCCGTCAATCGCATCGTCGACTCCGACGACGGCCGCACGATTCCAACCGAGCGAATCCTCGAAACGATCACGGAAAGGACGGCGCTCGCGGTACTCTCGCACGCCTACTACGTCTCCGGCGCGATCGCCGACGTTCGCGCGATTCAAGCCCATTGCCGCCAAGTCGGCGCGCTGCTTTGCGTCGACGCCTACCAAACGACGGGAATCTATCCATACGACGTAGCGCAATGGGATTTAGACATCGTAACCGGCGGCTCGCACAAGTGGCTTTGCGGGGGTCCGGGTTGCGCTTGGATTTACGTCAAGCCTTCGTTGGCGCGCGAGCTGCGTCCGGCGCTGACCGGTTGGATGGCGCACGAGCGGCCATTCGCCTTCGAACCCTCGCCCATCGTCTACGCCGAATCGATGTACCGCTTCGGCCACGGAACGCCGACGATCCCGGGATACGTGGTCGCAGCGCCGGGCCACGAAATGATTCGCACGATCGGCGTGCCGCAGATTCGCGAGCACAACGTTCGCCTTACCGGCACGATCATTGCGATGTCGCTGGAGCGAGGGCTCGTCGTGAAGACTCCGCTGGATCCGGAGCGGCGCACCGGATGGATCGGCATCGACTTCGAGGGTGCCGAGGCCGCCTGCCGTGAGTTGGTGGCGCAACGCGTTTATGTGGACTATCGGCCGAGTTGCGGCATTCGGCTCAGCCCGCACTTCTACACGGTGGACGACGAAATCGAGGCCTTCTTCAAGGCATTAGACCGGCTGAGGTGATCGGGTCGATGGTCGTCGACCACACCCAGATAGGCGCCGCGTTCCGGCGCCTTTCGCTTCCCGTTGCGGTGCAGATGCTGGGCGACCAACTGCTCGGAACGGCCGACACGATCGCGATCGGCAGCCTCGGTACCGTGGCACTCGCAGGCGCGACGGCGGCCAACACGATCGCTATCGTGGTAACGTTCGCTGCGTTCGGCTTGGTTAGCGGTACGGGGATCGTCGCAGCGCAGCGCATCGGCGCGCACGACATCGAGGGTTTCGGCCGCACGCTGCGAGCCGGCGCCGCCGCGCCGTTTGCCGCCGGCGTCCTCTGCCTCGCGCTTAGCCTATTTGGCGCCACGGCAGCGATGCACTGGCTGATCGGCGATTTGCCCAGCGCGCATGCCTCGGCGATCTACCTCATCTTGCGATGCGCGGCGATCCTGCCGATCGCGCTCTCGGCGACGCTGATCGTCGGAATCGGTGCTGCCGGAAACCAGCGGCTCGGCGTGCTGGTGCTGGTCGTAATCAACGCAATCCACATTCCGCTGCTGCTGGTGCTGGGGTTGGGTTGGTTGACGCACCATCCGTTCGGCATCGTCGGAGCCGGCGTATCGTCGTTGCTCTCGGAAACCATCGGGGCGCTGTTCGCGATCGCTTACATCGCGCGGCGGCCGCAATATCACGTCTTTCGCGAACGCTCTTTCTCGTGGCCGCTGGCGCTCCGTTGCGCGCGGCTCGGATTTCCCGAGACGGTCTTCTTGATGGGCGTCACCACGCCCGACGTATTGATCGTCGCGATGCTCGCGCCGCTGGGCGCCATCTTCGTCGCGGCGTTTCGGGCGCTCAACGTCGTCTCGGACCTTACCTTCGTCGTGCCCAGTCCCTTACAGAGCGCGGCCCAGATCGTGATCGGGCAGCGCCTGGGAGCCGGCGACCCGCAAGGCGCTCGCTGGTTTCTGGAACGGGCCACGCGCGTCTCGCTTCTGGTGACGACGCTAACCGCGGTCGTCATGGCGGCGCTGGCGTGGCCGTTGGCCTTCGTCTTCACGCTCAATGCCAGTATCGCAACAATTGCGGCGCTCCCGCTGGCCCTGCATATGATCACCTTGCCCCTCAAAGGCTGGGCGATGGTCGCGCTGGCGCCGATCCGCGCATCGGGCGACACGCGCTTCTCGATGACCGTCGGGCTGGTCTGCAGCGCACTGGTCATTCCGCTGGCGTGGATCGGCATCGAGCGGTTGCACCTCGGCCTGTATAGCGTTCCTATAGGCTGGATCGCCGCTTGGGCGATTCGCGCGCTGCTGACGCAGTGGAAGCTGCGCGACGGCGCTTGGATGCGACGAGCCCCCCTGGCAGCGTAGCGGCGGGTTTTCCGCAAGACTTAGTCCAAACCGCGCACCATGGCGTTCACCGAGGGTTTCATCTCGGAACTGGTCGGCCGCCGGGCGACCATCAACGACCTTCCGATCGGAAAGGTTGCCGACTTTGTCGTCGGCAAGCCGGACGCTGTCTTTCCGCAAGTCGACGGCCTGGTGATCAAGACCGCGCAGGGTCTGCGTTTTGCCCCAATCGAGACCGTCGCCGACGTCGACCGCGACGGGACCGTCGCACTGACGATGGCGCCGAAAGAACCCGCTCCGCCCGAACAAGAGGAGCTTTATCTCGTCGCCGACTTGCTCGATAAGCAGATCGTCGACGTTGACGGCCGCAAGGTCGTCCGCATCAACGACATCGAGGTCGCCAACGCCAACGGCCGGCTTCACGTGGTTGCCGCCGATGTGGGGATCGCCGGGCTTCTGCGCCGTCTGGGGCTGCGGTCGTTCGGCAAGCGTTGGGGCTCGCGCATCGGCAACGTTCCGCGCTCGATGATCGCTTGGGATTCGGTCGCGCCAATCCGCGAAGTCAATCCGTCCCAAGTGCGCCTGTCGGTCAAAGAAAACCGTCTGGCGCGAATGCATCCTTCGGAGCTCGCCGAGATCATCGGCGACCTTTCCGCCCGCGAGGCCGCCGCCGTCGTCGGACAACTCGACGATGAGACCGCCGCCGACGCCTTCGAACATCTCGACGCAGATACGCGCAAGAGCCTAATCGAGGATATCGGCACGGAACGCGCCGCCGACATCATCGAAGAGATGGATGCCGACGATGCCGCCGACCTCTTAGCCGAGCTTCCGGAAGAACGCCAATCGGAGCTGCTCGCCGAGATGAATGCGTACACGGCCGGCGAGCTGCGCGAGCTGGTGAAGTACCCCGAGGATAGCGCCGGCGGTATGATGACGACCGACTACGTCTGGATCTATCCCCACCGCACCACCGAAGCCACGATCCGCAAGATCCGCGAGATCGCACCCGTTTCGGAGTTCATCTACTATCTCTACGTGTTGGACAAGAGCGACCACGTGTTGGGCGTGCTCTCGTTGCGAACGCTTCTGCTGGCCTTACCGACGGCATTCATCGAACGTATCATGGATACGGACCTCGTCACCGTGGCTGCCGACACGCCCGCGGTGGACGTCGCGTCGACGATCGCAAAGTACGATCTCTTGGCGGTTCCGGTCGTCGACGACGCCGGCAAGATGCTGGGAATCGTCACGGTCGACGACGCCATCGACGCGATCATGCCCGCCGACCTTGCGAAGAAGCTGCCGCATTTCCGGACCCGCCACCATTCGCCCGCGACCGCGCCGTGAGGCCCGAAGAGATCGTTGATTTCGCCGAGGCGCTCGCGCGGATCACCGCGTCCGGAGGCGGACCGAAAGCGCTGGCCGCGCACTTGGCGATAACTGCCGGCGGCGGCGTGTTGCTCGAAGACGCGCAGTGGCGTCATCTCGCCGCAGCCGGGTCGCAACGCATTCCAGCCAGCGCGCGCGGCGTCGTCGAATCGGGGGCTGCCGGGAAGGCGCAGCGCGTTCACTCCGGCGAGCTTCACGTAGGCTGGCTCTCGCTATTCGGTACCAACTCGAAGCCCGACGCCGAGCTGATGCTGCGGCTCACGGCTGCGGCAATCGGCGTCGAACTCGCGCGCGACGCCGTCGGCTCGCGCGCGAAAAAAGGAACGCTTTGGAGCTCGCTGCTGGCGGAGAGTTTTTCCGATATCGCCGCCGCGCGCGAGGAGGCCGCCGCGCACGGCATCGTTCTTGCGCAACAGTATTGCATCGTCGTCCTCGAATGCGATGCGACCGCCGCGCTGCCGGCGGTAATGTCGGAGCTACGAGCGCTCGCAGCCGACGCCTTTCACCCCGTAGATGCCGAGCTTGGATTTTTAGAGCGGGAACAGTCGCTCTTCGTCTTCGTGCCGGCCGCCCGGGCCGTCGATGCCGCCAACGCCAAAACGGCGGCCGGGCTCCTGCCGCGCACCGCCGCGCGGCGAAAGTCGGAGTTGCGGATCTCCGGCGGCGTCGGGACGGTCGAGGCGGCGACGGCAGTTGCCCGTAGCGGGGCGACGGCTGCGGCGGCGCTCACGATCGGGCGGCGGCTCTTCGGGTCCCCGCACGTCGCGGCCTATGAAGATCTCGGCGCCTACGCGCTGCTATATGAAGGTGCGGGCTCGCAGCGCCTGCGAGCCTTTGCCGCAGAAGTTCTCGCGCCGTTGCGGTCGTACGACGAGAAGCATCAAACGGAGCTCGAGCGAACCCTCAAGCTGTATTTCAACGCCGGACAAAACGTCAAGACCGCATCGCTATCCTTGAACGTTCACCGGCATACCGTTTTTTATCGCCTCCGCCAGATCGGCGAAATCACGTCGCGAACGCTCGAGAGCCCGCACGATCAGCTAACGTTACGAATGGCCATTGCGATCGATGAACTCCACGCCTAAGCCGCAGTGGCGGCGCCCCGCCAACAAACGCGAAGTGGTAAAGCTTGCGCGCGAGGAGGACGTGCGCTTCGTCCGCCTCGTCTTTGCCGATCTTTTCGGCGTTAGTAAAAACGTTTCGATCCCGGTGGAGCAGCTCGACGACGCGCTCGACGGCCGCATCACGTTCGACGGCGGTTCGATCGACGGTTTCGTTCGTGGCGAAGAGCTGGACATGGTGCTGCGCCCCGACCATTCGACGTTTGCGATCTACCCGTGGCGCGCCGCGCCGGAAGGCCGCGAGGGGCGATTGATTTGCGATATCGCGATGCCCGACGGCACGCCGTTCGAAGGCTGCCCGCGAACGACGCTGCGACGTGCAATTGAAAGCGCTTCATCCCTGAGCGGCATGCGAGTTGGATTGGAGATCGAGTTCTATCTTTTCGAGCGCACGGCAGCGGGCGATCCCTCGACTACGACGGCCGATGTCGGCTCGTATTTCGATTTCTCGGCCAACGACCGCGGCGAGGAGGCCCGCAACGCAATGGTCTCGGCGCTGGGTTCGATGGGCGTTCCGATCGCGTCGGCGCATCACGAGCACGGCGCAGGCCAGCACGAGATCGACGTGGCGCACGACGATCCGCTTGCGGCCGCCGATCACGCGCTGACGTTGCGCACGATCGTCAAGCACGTTGCCGCCGATTTCGATTTGGACGCAACCTTCATGCCCAAACCGCTCGAGGAGCGCGCGGGCAGCGGCCTTCATGCGGATTTTCGCCTGGCCGACGATAGCGATTCCGAGACGGCACTCTATGTCGTCGGCGGATTGCTCGCGCACGCCCCGGCCCTTACCGCGATCTGCAATCCCACGGTGAACTCCTACAAACGCTTGGTCGCGGCGTGGGACGCACCGATCTACGCCGTCTGGTCGGAGCGCAGCGCAAACGCGTTGGTGCGCGTGCCGCCGGGGCAGAAGCCGGCGCGCATCGAGATGCGCAGCCCCGACCCCGCGTGCAATCCCTATCTCGCGCTCGCAGTGTTGATCGGAGCTGCGGCCGACGGAATCGCTTCCGGAACGTTGCCGGGGGCCGCCTTCGCCGGCTCGACCTACGATTTAACCGAGGGCGAACGCCGCGAACGCGGAATCGGTACGCTGCCGAAATCGCTGCGCCAGGCTATCGCCGAGCTCGATGCCGATCCGGTGGTGCGGGGGTCGCTCGGCGATCATCTCTACCACGCGTTCCGCGATGCAAAGCTGGAAGAGTACGAACGCTATCGCCGCGCCGTTCATCCGTGGGAGCGCGAACGCTACTTACGGCTATACTAGCTTAAAAAGTCTGTCCGTTACTTAGCGCGATACCTTGGATGAGCGCGCTTTGATTAAGCAGCGGACTCCAACTTCCCGACACTGGAAACGGGTAGGCGCTAGTGAAGACCGATCCGCCCCACGCCGAGGCAAAGAGTTCGGACTCGTCTGCTTTAATGGCCAGCTGAGTCAGAGTGGCTCCGGCGGGGGCGGGAATCCTTTGGAATGCCCATCTCTTGTTCTTATCCCGAAAGAGATTGACGCGATGTGCCTCACCGGTTTCCACGACCACGATTCTGCCTTTACTGTCGACGATGAGGCCTTGAGGCTCATTGAGTTTCATCCGAAGCACCTTACCTTGCGATGAGCCCGGCTTGAACAGTTCGATGCCACCCTCTCGCGGCCGATCGCCGGTCCTGAAGGCGACGTAGAGATCACCCTGCGAATCGAAATCCATGCCATCGGTCTGGGTTCCTTGTGTTTGCAGTACTTCGGCGGCGGAACTACTCCCAGACCGATATTCAACGACCGTCCCATTACCCTGATTGCTCACAAAAAGGTCGCCGTTCGCGTCGACGAGTGGATAATGCGGGTTGTCGAGATCCTCAGACCACGTCGTCGACGGTGTCGTCGAACCGGCAGGATAGGCCGTCACCGTGTCGGCGCTTTCGTTGGCTACGTACAGGGTGCCGTTTTTATCGACGAACAGTCCGTACGGGCCAATCACGCCATCGGTAATTTCACCTATCGGCGCCCCGCCGGTCTCCGGGTACACTACGACCTCCGAGGCATCCTGATCGGCAACGTAGATGACCGGCTCGCTCTTGCGTGGCGATTTCGCGCCGGGTGAAAGCCAGCCGGCGGGCCTTATTCCACTAGGGACGGGAGGAAGCGGTGTGCCGGCCGGCTCCGCGGGCGGCTGTGAACCGCCGCACGCCGCCAATAGTACAGCCACGCCTATAATAAGCGGGTAGCGAATCAAACTCCTCATCTTGCGGTGGCCTCCAATCGAGAGTAGCCGACTGGTAAAGACGTTCCCTCCGATACGGCTGGGACCTACCGCACGGGCGGCGGGTTTGCCTTACGTTTCAGAAGCCGCCAAGCGTACTCGACGTCGCCGCGTTGTGTTCGCAGATTGCCAATCGCAAGCCGCAGGACGTAGCGGCCATCGACCTTCGTATGTGAGAGGAAGACTTCGCCGGTGGCGTTGACGGCTTGCAAGATTTCAGCGTTGAGCGCATCGCGTTGCGCCTCGTCAGCGCCCAGTGGCGCGTAGCGAAAGCAGACGACGGAGAGCGGATGCGGCGCCATCACCTCCCAGTCAGGCTCGGCGCGCACCCACGACGCGAACTCTTGCGCGAGCGCGATGTGATGGCGCAGCCGGTCGCGGATACCTTCGGCGCCGAAGTGCCGCAGCACGAACCACAGTTTGAGCGCGCGGAAACGCCGCCCGAGTTGCAACCCGTAGTCCATATAGTTAACGACGCCGGCCTCGGGCGTCGTCAGGTACTCGGGAACCAGGGCAAAAGCGCGGCGCACGATCGACTCATCTTTCACGAACAGCACGGAGAGGTCCATCGGAACGAACATCCACTTGTGAGGGTTAACCACGAGCGAATCGGCCAGCTCGGCGCCGTCGAGCATCCAGCGAAACTCAGGAATCAGCGCTGCCGAGCCGGCATACGCCGCGTCCACGTGCAGCCACACGTGCTTCTCGCGCGTGACTTCGGCAATCGCCTCGATCGGGTCTACTGACGTCGTGGATGTCGTCCCCACCGTCGCGACGACGGCGAGCGGCTGCATTCCCGCGCGTTCGTCGGCTTCGATGGCCTCGCGAAGCAAGTCAGGGCGCATGCGGTACGCATCGTCGCAACCAACCCGCACGACATTTTCCTGCCCGATGCCAAGCGCGATCGCCGCCTTCTCGACGTGCGAATGCGTTTCGCCGGTAATGTAGATGCGCAGCGCCGGCAGGTCGCGACCGCTCATGCCGCGCTCGCGGATTTGCAGGCCCAGCGCTTCGCGAGCGGCTGCCAAAGCGGTAAACCCCGCGATCGACGCGGTGTCGTAGATCACGCCCGTCCATTGCGGCGGCAGGTCGAGCAGACGCGCCAGCCACCGCATCGTTACCTCCTCCAATTCGGTCGCCGCCGGCGACGTGCGCCAGAGCATCGCCTTCACGTCGAGCGCTGCCGCCAAGGCCTCGGCGGCGATTGCTACGGGCGCCGAGCTCGTCGCGAAATAGGCGAAGAAACGCGGGTGATTCCAATGCGTCGTGCCTGGCACCACGATGCGCTCGAAGTCGGCGAAGATCTCGTCCAGG
>JBEKRW010000011.1:0-20151 GCA_049517595.1 Candidatus Cybelea sp.
CAGTAAACGGCGGCGGTAACTATAACCGTCCTAAGGTGACACAATCGTTGCCTCATCGCACGGAGACGTGCGAACGAAAACCTGGCTATATGCGGGAACATCCTTAGAGCTCAATCTACTCGGGAGCCTCGAGCCCCCAGTAACAATGGTTGAGATTGGACAATCCGCAGGAAACCTCGAGTCTTTGGCTCGGGGGATCCTCAGAGACTATATGCCAGGCATCCAAACATAAGGATGCAAAGCGATGCAACTGAACCCGGATTGGGTGGTTGGATTCGTCGATGGAGAAGGATGCTTCTTTGTCGGAATCCAGAGAAACCCAACGGTCAAGATCGGATTCCAAGTCATTCCGGAATTCCGCGTCGTTCAACACAAGCGTGATTTAGACGTGCTGTACGGTCTGAAGACTTTCTTCGGATTCGGGCGTGTCTGTCAAAATCACGACGATCGATGGGAATACCGGGTTAGACGCCTCGACCACTTGCGAGAAGTGAGCGCGTTCTTCGTGAGCCACAAGCTCAAGACGAAGAAACGCGTCGATTTTCAAAGGTTCCGCGAGGTTCTTACGATGATGGATGAGGGCCGGCACTTGACCAATGAAGGGCTCAGAGAGATCGCGAGGATTGCAAACCTCATGAACACTGGTAACCGGCCACGGTTAGCGGCGTTGATGGATGAAGATAGAGTCCAGTCCGGCGTGAAAGCGTCGGAGGAAATCTGAGCGAAATTCCTTGTCGGGTAAGTTCCGACCTGCACGAATGGAGTAACGACTTGGGCACTGTCTCAATGGGGAACTCGGCGAAATTGCAGTACCAGTGAAGATGCTGGTTACCCGCAGCAGGACGGAAAGACCCCATGAAGCTTTACTGTATCCTGATCTTGGGTTTTGAGATTGTCTGTACAGGATAGGTGGGAGCCTTTGATCCGGCGGCGCTAGTCGTCGGGGAGGCAACGTTGGGATACCACCCTGATGATCTTGGGATTCTAACTAGCCGCCATTATCTGGTGGTAGGACATGGTCAGGTGGGCAGTTTGACTGGGGCGGTCGCCTCCTAAAGAGTAACGGAGGCGCCCAAAGGTTCCCTCAGGACGGTCAGAAACCGTTCGTACAGAGTGCATAGGCATAAGGGAGCTTAACTGCGAGACGGACAGGTCGAGCAGATGCGAAAGCAGGGCTAAGTGATCCGGCGGTTCCGAATGGAAGGGCCGTCGCTTATCGGATAAAAGCTACTCTGGGGATAACAGGCTTATCTCCCCCAAGAGTCCACATCGACGGGGAGGTTTGGCACCTCAACATAAGGGGTGAGGTGATGGAAACATCATCTAAAGTTCCGGCTTATAACGGTGAACTCCGACCGGCTCGTGGACCGAGCCAAGGACAATACCGTGGGAAGTCTGACGGAAATACAAACCGTCATGACCCCGTAACGACTGATCCATTCCAACCTATGGAATGGTGAGATAGCGAGTTACTGCTCGAGCGATCGAGCAAATCTACGGCCGCTATCATACGCCGGCCCCTCGCCCGAGTTTTCGGGCAGGGTGAAGATATAGTCTGCGCCATCGGAGACGATGGAGACACGCGCGATGTCGGATCGTCGCATCCTGGGGCTGTAGTTGGTCCCAAGGGTTGGGCTGTTCGCCCATTAAAGCGGTACGCGATCTGGGTTCAGAACGTCGTGAGACAGTTCGGTCCCTATCCGCTGTGGGCGTAGGAGATTTGAGGAGATTGGACCCTAGTACGAGAGGACCGGGTCGAACGAACCTCTGGTGAACCGGTTGTTCCGCCAGGAGCATAGCCGGGTAGCTAAGTTCGGATCAGATAAACGCTGAAAGCATATAAGCGTGAAACTGACTCCAAGATGAGATCTCAATCCCGTAAGGGTGAAGAGTCGTGGTAGACTACCACGTTGATAGGCCGGGGGTGGAAGCGCTGCAAGGCGTGGAGCTGACCGGTACTAATCGCTCGGAAGTTTTAACTAACTACGCAACGCTCTCGTGGCACTGGAAGTTCTTCTCTGTACAGCTTTGCAAGTTTCCCGACGCGATCGGCTCGAGCTCCGGCTCGCCATCTCGGCGGGATCCAAGTTTCTGGCGCTCATGGCGGCGGGGTCCCACCCGTTCCCATCCCGAACACGGCAGTTAAGCCCGCCAGCGCCGATGATAGTCGGGCCGCAGGGCCCCTCGAAAGTAGGACGGTGCCAGATTTTTTCCAACGATAGAGGCACGTCGCATAGCGACGGGCCTCTTTCGCTTTAGGAGATCTCCGAACGACTATGAGCGATCTTCCCAATTTCAAGTTTGACCTAGAAGCCGCAAAGGGCTGGGACGGAGCGGCCGGCTCGGCGCGCCAGCACACCGTTAACGAGTTTCCCGTATCGACGAGCTTCGCGGCGGTCTCAATGCGGCTCCAGCCGGGTGCGTTGCGCGAGCTGCACTGGCACGCGATCGCCGCCGAGTGGGCCTATGTGATCGCCGGGCGCTGCCGAGTGACGGTCATCGCGCCGTCGGGCGACGCCGAAATTTCCGACTTCGGACCCGGCGACGTCTGGTACTTTCCGAAAGGTCACGGCCATTCGATACAAGGCCTCGGTCCGACGGAGTGTCACTTCCTGCTGATCTTCGACGACGGCAGGTTCTCAGAGTTCGGGACGTTCAGCATCACCGATTGGATGTCGCGCACGCCCCCCGACGTACTCGCGCAGAACTTGCAACTGCCGCCGGCTGCTTTGGCGAAGCTGCCGAAGAAAGAAGTGTATATCGTTCAGGGCGAGGTGCCCCCGGAGATGGCGCCGAGCGCGCTCAACCCGAATCTTCAGCCGAGCCAACTCAACCACAAGTTTCGCCTGGGGGCTGCGCCGTTGCTGAGGTTTGAGGGCGGAACCGAGCAGCTCGTTTCGCAGCAACAGTTTCCGATCTCGTCAACGATTACGGGGGTGCTGCTAACGATACAGCCCGGCGGGTTACGGGAACTGCACTGGCATCCGAACGCCGACGAGTGGCAGTACTACATCAAAGGGCGTTCGGAGATCGGCATCTTCGGAGCCAACGGAAAGTACCTCCAGGACGAGTTCGGTCCGGGGAACGTCGCGTTCATCAATCGCGGCTTCGGCCACTACATCAAGCAGATCGGCAACGAAGAAACGCAAATCTTAGTGGCGTTCAACAGCCCCGACTATCAAGAAATCTCGATATCGTCGTGGCTTGCATCGAATCCGCCGCGCCTGCTGGCGGATAACTTCGGGCTGGACATGAGCGCCGTCGAGAAGCTTTCGCACGCAGGGCGCTTCATCGTTGGGGCTGATGTGTAAAATTCTTGGCTGCGTGGCGCTAGGGCAGCGCGACGGCTTCGAACTGATCGCGAAACTCCGCGGGTTTGAGGTTCGTCTGCGCGGCGAGCTGGGCTAAGCGTTCGGGATTGGTGAAATCCGGCGGCTCCAAGCGCACCATGTAAGCGCGCGCGACGCGATAGACTTCGGAAGACGTATCCACTTGCCGCGTGCGAATTCGTCCGGTTGATGGATCGAGCATATCTTCCAATTTGATTGGCTCCACGCGGCCGCCCGACAGCGCAATGAGCGCACCGCTGCCGCCGGCCATGAGATAACGAACCGCACCGAAGCCGAGCGTGCGGGTGTAGTCCAGATCGAAGGGGACCGGCTTGGCGCAGCGCAGCTCGTAGCCGATGTCTTTTGTATGCACGACCGAGTTGACGCCGATCTCGCTCAGGCGCTTGCGCACCGCATCGCGAAGGACGAGGCCTAGCGGAATGTCGGCCAGCGGGACGTGGCCGAAGGAATCACGCGCGAGGTTGCCGGCCGAGTTAAATGCGTCCTGCCCAATGCGCTCCGCGATTCCCTCTGCGACGACGGCGACTCCGTACTCGCGCCCCAGCGAACGTTGCTTCACCATCGAGCCGACGATCGTGTCGCCAACCGAAGCCAGTGAGGTTCCCTCGGCAAACTCCTCGGGCAAAACGGCAACCGTAGCGCCGGCGGACTTGCACATTCCGAGCGAAAGCGAACCGGACTTGCGTCCCATGCAAATGACGACGTACCAACGCGCCGTCGTTCGCGCGTCCTCAATCAGGCTTTCCAAGATGCCCGTACCGACGGAGCGCGCGGTCTCGTAACCGAACGTCGGCGCATCGTCGGGCAACGGCAGATCGTTATCGATCGTCTTGGGAACCGTTGCGATGCCGATGCGGCCTTGGGTGCGTTCGGCGATCTTGGCCGCGCCGTACGTCGTGTCGTCCCCGCCGATGCAGACGAGGTAACGAATTCCCAACCCGTCGAGCGCGGTGACGCAGCGCTCGAGCGTTCCTTTGTCTTTAGCGGGATTCGTCCGCGACGTGCGCAGGATCGAGCCCCCGGTCGTGTGGATGCGCGAGACGTGATCGTATGTCAGTTCGACGGTTTTCGGCCGCCCGCCGGCGGCAAGGTCGCGATAACCGTCGTAAATGCCGATCACGCGCAAGTCGCTTTTGAATCCCTCCATCGCTGCCGACGCAATGACGCCATTGATTCCGGGCGCCGGGCCGCCGCCGACCAAGATCGCCAGCGTGTCACGCATGCGCTAACTCCGATCTGGATGGAGTGGGCGGATGCGATAGATCGCGCCCGACGCATCGTCCGCGACGAAGAGGCTGCCTTTCGGTCCTACGGCGATGCCGGTCGGGCGGCCAATTCGAGTTTTGCAGCCGCTTTGAAAGCCTGAAAGAAAATCCGTCCATTGCGCATTGGGATTCTGCCAATCGACCGGCTTCACCGGTCGGTCGCCATCCATCGGCACAAAAATAACGCGAGGCGGCGCTACAAAACAGCCGTTGTCGTCCCTGTGCCAGGAACCGTGCATCGCGGCGAAGAGGCCGCCGTGGTATCGCGTGGGGAAGGCGTACGCCTCGCGTTCGTGCTGCGGATAGAACGTGGCGCCGATAATCGTCGAGTACGCGGGAAGCTCGACGAGCGGTTCGACGGTCGCGGAGCAGTCGTAGCCGGCCCAGTAGGCATGCCGGTTCTCCTCGCACTCGGGCCAGCCATAATCGGCATCCCCGCGATGCGCCGAAAGGTTGTCGAGAAATTCGTACGGGTGGCCGGCGGGAAGATCGTCTTGGCCGGCTCCGCCGACCCAAAGCGAGCCGGTCTCCTGATCCACCATCAGTGCGATAGCGTTCCGAATACGCTTGGCGCGCTGGGTTAGGCCCGAGCCATCGGGATTCATGACGGAGACGGCGGCTCGTGTTGGATCGACCTCCGTACACGGGGTCTTTCCGCCATCCATGGTTGCGTTGCACGATGAGCCCGCGGCGGCGTACAGGCGACCGCCGACGTATGCGATCGACGTCGTGGTATGAATGTCGCCGTCCGTCCCCGGTACGATCGGCCCGGTGCGCACGTCTGCGATTACCCAAACGATGCTCGCCTTCGTTTCGCCGTGATAAGCGATCGCCCAAATGTGTTTGGTCGTGGCAACGTAGATTTCGGAGCGCGAAGCCGCAAAAGCGACGCCCGCTGCGCGATCGTCGTCGAGTGTCGCAAAAACCTTCGGAGTATCCGCGCGCCCTTCCGCGTCGGGAACGACGTACACGTCGCGGCCCAGTGTTCCGACGATCAGGCTTCCATTCGGAAGCGCAACGAGCTCGCGCGCTTCCGGGACGCTCGCGATCGTTTCGATAAGAAATCCCCCCGGAACGCGAAAGGACGCCTGCTGGGTTGCGGCGCGGGCGTGTAAGCCACAGCCACTCGCAATCACAGCCGCGACAACGACCAGAAGAAAATCAAAGACTCCCGAGCGCATCGCCTTATTTGGCACTGGGAGTCTTATACCTTAGGAAGCTTGGGTTTAGTCTAGGCTGGCGGTTGCCCTTGATCTGGCGGCGGCCCCTGCCCCTGGTCGGGAGGCGGTCCCTGACCTGGGGGCGGTCCCTGGCCCTGCGGGCCTTGATCCGGGGGGCCACCCTGATATTGCGGGCCACCCTGTGAGCCGCCCTGGTACTGCGGACCACCCTGCGGGCCACCTTGGTCTTGCGGACCCGGGCCCTGCTGTTGCTGGTATCCGCCCTGCTGCTGCATCTGCCCACGACGCTGTTGCATCTGCTCGCGTTGCGCGCGCATCTGCGCGTGATACTGGCTCTGCTGGTCGCTGTTGAGCACGCCTAAGATTTGACGCCGCAGGTCCCGGCTCGCATTGGGATCGCGAGGGCTTCCTTGCGGATGAGCCTGCGAATACTGATCGATCATCGACTGGATTCGCTGTTGCTGGTCGCCGGAAAGATTGAGCTTTCCGAGACGCTTCATCCAGCGATGTTGCAGCTTCGCTTGGCTGGGCGTCGTGCGCTGGGCCGCGGCGCCCTGTGGCTGACTTTGCTGGGCGTAGGCGCCGAGCGGCATCGCGAGCGCGACTGCTAAAGCGCCCGCTGCCAAATAGGTAATCTTCATGGGCAGATCTTACGCTCTGCGGCTCAACTGCGCCTGAATGCTCGATTAGGACCGGGCAAGCGGCTCGATCGCTACGGCCAGGACCGCCTCGGAGACGTGCGGCACGAAGCGCTTAAAGTTATTGTAGAAGAGCTGCGAGAGCTTGCGTGCTTGCTCGTCGTAGGCGGCTTTGTCGGCCCACGCATTGCGTGGATTGAGGACCTCGTTCGGCACGCCGGGCACGCTCTTTGGAACGCTCAAACCGAAAAAGCGCTCGGTTTCGTATTCGTCGGGGATGCGGCCCTCGATTGCAGCGTTGACCATCGCACGCGTGTGAGCGATCGCCATGCGGTGTCCGACGCCGTACGGTCCGCCCGTCCAACCGGTATTGACGAGCCAGCAAGTGACGTCGTGCTCCTCGATCTTTCGTCCCAGTAGCCGCGCGTAGGTCGTCGGGTGGTGCACCATAAACGGTGCGCCGAAGCAGGTGGAAAATGTCGCTTGCGGTTCGCTGACGCCGCGTTCGGTGCCGGCGACCTTGGCCGTGTAGCCCGAAAGAAAGTGGTACATCGCCTGCTCGCGCGAGAGCTTTGAAATTGGAGGCAGAACGCCGAACGCGTCGGCCGTAAGCATGACGATGGTATTCGGGTGCCCGGCTTTACTGCCGGGCACGACGTTGGGAATGAACTCGAGAGGATAGGCGGAGCGAGTGTTCTCCGTCTTCGCGTCGGAGTCCACGTCGAGTGCGCGCGACTGTTCGTCGTAAACGACGTTTTCGATCACCGTCGAAAACCGGTTTGTCGCCGCCCAAATCTCGGGCTCTGCGCTGGCAGAGAGGCGAATGACTTTCGCGTAGCAGCCGCCTTCGAAGTTGAACACGCCGTCCGCCGACCAGCCGTGTTCGTCGTCGCCGATCAGCGGTCGACTCGAATCTGACGAGAGCGTCGTTTTGCCCGTGCCGGAGAGCCCGAAAAGCACCGCGACGTCGCCTCGCTGCCCAACGTTGGCCGAGCAGTGCATCGGCAGCGTTTCGCGCAGCGGCAGGAGATAGTTCATGACGGTAAAGACGGATTTCTTGATCTCGCCCGCATAGCGCGTGCCGCCGATCAAAATCATTCGCTGCGCGAAGTTCACCAAGATGAACGTGCCCGAGCGGGTTCCGTCGCGTTCCGGGTCGGCCTGGAAGAGGGCTGCGTCCACGACCGTGAACTCCGGAACGAAGTTGGGCTGCGGCGTGGGCGGTGTAATGAACAGGTGTCGCGCAAAGAGGTTGTGCCAAGCCATCTCGGTGTAGACGCGCAACGGCACGCGGTACCGCTCGTCTGCGCCGGCAAAGCAATCGAGAGAATAAACCTCTCGCTCCGAAAGATAGGCTGCCACGCGCTCGAAAAGTGCGTCGAAGCGGCCGGCGTCAATTGCTTGGTTCGTTTCACCCCAGTCGATGTGCGCTTCGCTGGAGGGTTCCCGAACGAAGAACTTATCCTTCGGCGAACGGCCGGTATGCGGGCGGGTGTCGACGATGAGCTGTCCGCAGGGGCCCAGGACTCCTTCGCCTCGAGCGATTGCGTGTTCGATCAGCGCGGGAGCCGATAGGTTCTCCCAGAGCTTGACGACCTTGAGCTTTTCCGGAAGCGAAAGAATGACGAGTCCCTCCTCTATGCCTGCCAGCGCCAGGCTTCCCATAGTGCTTTCCCACGCCGCGCAGGCGAGCCTGCAGGCCGCCGTTTCGCGGAGTCCAAAGCAGGAAGCATGCGGTGGATGCTATTGGTCCCGGTCCTTGCGGCTTTGCCCTTTCATTTTGGATTCTTTGCGTCGGGTCCGCTCGACGCCATCACGGACGTCGCGGGCGTACGGGTTGCGCATCTGACAAAAATCGCAGGCGACGACATACGAACGGGCGCGACCGCCGTTCTACCCAACGCCGACCCCTGGGATACCAAGGTTTCTGCCGCGTTCTTTGCTTTCAACGGCAACGGTGAAATGACGGGGACGCATTGGATCGAGGAGTCTGGTTATCTCGAAGAACCAGTCGTCTTGACCGACACGCTCGACATCGGGCGAGCGGTCGACGGCGTCGTCAGTTGGGTGATCGAGCACCATCCTGCGGTCGGCAGAGGCGATGACGTGCCGCTTCCCGTCGTGGCCGAGTGTGACGACGGATTCCTCAATGACATCCAGGCTAGAGCGGTCACTGCCGACGACGTCGTACGGCTTCTCGATTCCGCTACGCCCGGCGAGTTCGCCCGCGGTAGCGTGGGCGCCGGCACCGGAATGAATGCGTTTGGTTTTCGTGGCGGCATCGGCTCGGCGTCGCGCGTTCTGCCCGCGGACGTCGGCGGATATCACGTCGGCGTGCTGGTGAACGACAATACGGGCAGCAGCCGAAGGCAACTTCGCATTTTGGGCGTCCCCGTGGGAGAGCAACTTCTCAGCGACTTTCGTCCCATCGTGCCCAAGCGGATGGCGTTAAAGGGGCGCCTCGGCCAAGGAAGCATCGTTATCGTCATTGCGACCGACGCGCCGTTGGACAGCCGTCAGCTGCGTGCCGTCGCGCTGCGTGCGGCGATGGGAATGGCCCGCACGGGGCTCACGTCGTCGGTCGGCAGCGGCGACCTCATCCTCGCCTTCTCCACGACGCACGTCTTTCCACGCGTTGCCGACTTCACCGTCGAGCCGCCAAAACAGCCGATCCTCGAAGACGACGACACGCTGGACGCACTCTACACCGCGACGGCCGAGGCAACGGAAGCGTCTATTTACGACGCACTGTTTGAGGCGACGACGATGACGGGCCGCAAGGGCGCGACCGTCTACGCTCTGCCCGTGCCGACCGTGATGCAGATGCTTCAGACGGCTCACGCGATTCCTTAGTGGCCCGTCACGCTACGGTGGAGCTAATACCAGACCGTAACGAGATACCGTGGCGAGCGGTGCCTTCGCTGTTGTGGGCTAGCGCGGTGCTGTTGATCGCATCTGCGGCTCTTGGAGTGTACTCCGAATCGGTTCACGAAACGGCACGCCACTTTGCGCTGCTGTCGAGCTGGGAGGGCCGCATTCTTAGCTTCCGCTTCATAGGGAGTGAGTTCCAGGTAATATGGTCCGCGGTGCCTGGGCTAGGCGCCCTCGTGATGCTTTGGATTGCCTTCCTGAGTCCGCGGTGGAGCGATCGCATGCTGTGGAGCGCGGCGATGATCTTCACTGCATTCGAGCTGGCGGCGGATGTGAGCTATTTATTCCCGCACCGTTCGGGAGGCGAAGTGTTCCGCACGTATCCGAGGGTCTCAGCCGTCGTTGGCCTGATAGCCTATGGCAGTTGGCTGCTGATCATACCAGAAAGTCGCGTTAACGCTTGGGTGAAGCGGGCGCTGAGTGCCGTCTGCGTGCTGGCGATAGCGACGATCGTAGTCTATCCGCTCATTGATGCCTACACTCGCATCGTCGACATTATCGGTTCCGTTCTCTTCGCCGGCGCCTTGTTCACCCTTGGGGTCTTTGTCGCCCGCCGCGTTGGGGTTAACTTGTTTGCTCGCGGGCCTACCTAACCCGTCAGCGTGAGCCATCCGATCTTCGCCAGCGCGAGCGAGGACTTTGTGTATTCGAGTTCGCAAAGCGCCAGGCCGATCTCGGCCTGATTGCCATGAGTGAAGAACCATGGCGGTTTTAGCCGGCGCGACGGCGGAACGAATGGCGCGTGAAGCACCGATTTCTGGCTCAAGGAAAAGAGCCGGCTATTGTGCACGACGCCGACACCGCTGCGGATGTGCTCGGGCGTATTCCCCGGATAAGCGCCCCAGGGCAACGGCGGAAGCAAAAAACCGACGCCGCTCCAAATGTTTACGCCGACGCAGCCGTAGCGCAACCCGGAGACGGCCTCGTCGACGTCGCGCCGGTGCTCGCGCATCGTGCGTGCATCGACAATGATGCTTGCGGCAAGATTGCCCGCGAGGCGGTCGTTGCAAAAGGCAACCGCATTGCGAAGGTAGGCACTTATCTCGCCCCCGGGGATAGTGACGACCGCTAGAAGCGGGCAGAACGCTTCCATATCGAAGAGCACTTCATCAGCATCGCTCGCGTCGGCCTCGACAATTATTCCCCCGGCGTCCACTCGGCCGGCGCTCAGCGCGGCGTGCCGCCGCTCGGAGCCGGGATAGGAAGCGCCGCGGTGTGGGGCAGATGCAAAGACGCGCCGGAGTTCGGCAAGGAACGCGGTTCGCTGACTCCACTGCTCCGGAAGAACCAGCACTTGAAGTCCGATGCAGTTAAATCCGCCGTTATGAAGCTTGGCGGTCGCAAGCTGCTCGGCTTGAAACCGCAGCTCGTAATCGCTCCACTGGCCCGGAACGACGATTGCGGGGCTTACGTTCCCCAGCTCGCTCGTAATCGGCTTATGTGTGGCGTTGGAGCCCGCAATTGCCTCGTACGTCGCTTGTGCGCCCGTGAGATGAATCTCGTGGACTTCCGGATGCGTGCAGAGATAGCGGCCGGCGTCGGCTCCGCCGTACGCGAAGCGCAGGTAACCGCCGTCAACCAAAGGCGAAAGCGCATCTTCGAGAATCGGTCCAAGCTCCTCGAAGAGCGGATGGACCTTGAGCATGCACGCGCAGCCCTCGGCTACGAGCTTGTAGAGCACGTCGAGCGGACCGATTGACGTGATGTTTCCGGCCCCGAGAACGAGGCAGACACGCGCGGGTGGATTGGGCTCGCGGTACCACGCCGCCATCGTCTCGATCAGACTCTCTCGCGTGACGCCCGGCTGCATCCAAACCTCGGCCCGCAGGCCGATGTGGAGAAAGCGATCGTACGTTGCGGACGGGAAGACGTCGACGACGAGTTGGCCGTCCGAACGCGAGCGGATGCGTCGCGGCTCCAAGGCGGGCGAGCCGGAGCGCTCGATTTGTGCGAGGGTCGCAACATAAGCGTTGAGATGGGCGAGGACGGCCCACGGTCCGGTGATTGCTTCCTCGCCGGCAAGCGACGTCTCCGCGACGCCCTTGAGCTGCGCCGCTCGTCGCGTCCAACGGCGGGCGGTACGGCTGGTCGAATGACGGCAAGCCGAAAGGACGGCAGCTTTTCGGCCCACCGGTAGCGACGCCCAGTCGCTCGCGCCGGCCCGTAGCGCGCGCAGGCCGGCGTTCAGATCCTCGGCTAGGAGTGTATGCTCACCATCCACTGTACGCCGAACCGGTCGGTAAGCGCTCCGAACTTGCCGCCCCAAAACGCATCCGCCAGCGGCATGTCCACCGTCCCGCCTTGCGCCAGAGCGGCAAAGACGCGTTCGCCTTCGGCCGTGTCGCTGGTTGCCAACGAGAGTGCGATGTCGTCCTCACCGTCTGGGCCTGCCCCGGGCCGTCCATCGGAGGCCATGAACTTTACGTCGCCGGCGACGAAACTCGCATGCATGACCTTATTGCGAAAATCCGGTTGGACGTCCGACTCCATCGGCGAGCCCTCGAAGCGATTGATGCCGACGATTTCTCCGCGCAGACATTCCTTATAAAAATTCAACGCTTCCTCACACCGTCCGTGGAAGAAGAGGTATGGTTCCAGTTGCATTACCTTTTGCGCCCCTTTCGGTCGCGCAGCTTCGCCGCCGGCAGCTGCGGCTCCGTCACGCTCGGGCTGGTTCGCAGGTTCGTCCGCGTCGCTTACGGTAAACGTTAGGGTGCCTTGTTCCCGGACGTGCGCGTGAACCAGTTCGTCCATTTACACGTCCACTCAGAATACTCGCTCCTCGACGGCGCCTGCCGGATCGACCGCCTTTGCCGCCGAGCCGCCGAGGAAGGCGCGACGGCGGTGGCGCTGACCGATCACGGCGTGATGTACGGCGCAATGGAGTTCTACTATGCCGCGCGAGAGTTTGGTCTCACGCCGATTCTGGGGTGTGAGGCCTACCTGGCGCCGCGAGGCCGCCTGGATCGTAGCGCGAGGGAAGAAGCTCACGTAACGCTCCTCGCAGCCGATCTCGTCGGCTACCGAAACCTCGTCGCGCTGGTCTCGAAGGGCTTCCTCGAAGGCTACTACTACAAGCCGCGAATCGATCTGGAACTTCTCGAGAAGCACAACGACGGTCTGCTCGTCCTTTCCGGGTGCATGTCCGGTCTCGTCGCCGCACCGCTGCTACGTGGAGACGAGGCGACTGCGCGGCAGAACGCCAAAATCTATCGCGAGATCTTCGGCGACCGCTTTTACATCGAAGTAATGCGCCACGGCATGCCGGAACAGGATGCCATCAACGGCGGCCTCGTGCGAATTGCCCGGGATCTCGGCGTGCCGATCGTCGCAACCAACGATTCGCACTACCTCGAGCAAAAGGACGCTTCGGCCCACGACGTGTTGCTCTGCATCGGAACCGGGAAGACGGTCTCCGATACCAACCGGATGAAGTTCTACTCCGATCAGTTCTATGTGAAGTCGCCCGCCGAGATGCACGAACTCTGGAGCGATCTTCCGGAGGCCTGCGAAAACACGGTGAAGATCGCTGCGCGAGTTGATATTCGCATCCCTGAAAAGATCTTTCATCTGCCGCAGTTCGACGTTCCACAGAATTCCGGCACGCCCGAAAAGAGCGACGCGGACTACTTGGGCGAGCTGTGCGAGGAGGGCCTGCTCGAGCGCTACGGCAGCGACCGTGTCGTTTCGGATCCCGCGCTGCGCGAACGCTTGGAATACGAACTGGCGGTCATTACGAAGATGGGCTTCTCTTCGTACTTCTTGATCGTGTGGGACTTCATCAAGTACGCACGCGACCGCGGCATTCCGGTGGGGCCGGGTCGCGGCTCGGCGGTCGGCTCGCTGGTCGCCTACTGTCTGAAAATCACCGATCTGGATCCCCTGCGCTTCAACTTGCTGTTCGAGCGGTTCTTGAACCCCGAGCGCATCTCGATGCCCGACATCGACACGGACTTTTGTGTCGAGCGGCGGGACGAAGTGATTGCATACGTGACGGAAAAATACGGCAAGGATCGCGTCGCGCAAATCGTCACCTTCGGCACGATGGCGGCTCGCGCCGCGATTCGCGACGCGGGCCGCGCGCTAGGGGTGCCGCTGCCCGACGTCGACCGGATCGCGAAGCTCGTGCCCTCGGGTCCGGGAGGGTTGAGCATCTCGCGCGCGATCGAACAGATCCCCGAGCTTAACTCGATCTACGCTACTCGTCCGGATATTCGCAAGCTGTTGGACACGGCAAAAGAAATCGAAGGATTGGCGCGCAATGCGGGGACGCACGCCGCGGGAGTCGTCATCTCCGCGGGGCCATTGATCGAATACACCCCGCTGGTTCGATTTGGCGACGGCGGCATCAATACTCAGTACGACATGGACTGGATCGAGCGGATCGGCCTACTCAAGATGGATTTTCTCGGTCTGCGAAACCTGACGGTGATGGAAAACGCTGTGCGGGAAATCCGGCGCACGGTGGACGAGAGCTTCGACCTCTCCAAGATTCCGATCGACGACGCCAAGACGTTCGAGATGCTGGGCCGCGGTGAGACGATGGGCGTCTTTCAACTCGAGTCCGAGGGCATGAAACGCGTCTGCGCAGACCTGCAGCCCTCGCGTTTCGAAGACATCGTGGCGCTCGTGGCGCTCTATCGCCCCGGGCCGATGGATTGGATTCCGCAATACATCGCCAACAAGCACGGGCGTTCGACGCCGCAGTACTTGCACCCGAAACTCGAGCCTATTCTAGCCGAGACGTACGGTACCGCGGTCTATCAAGAGCAGGCGATGCAGATGGCCCGCGAGATCGCAGGCTTCACGATGAGCGAAGCCGACGAGCTGCGAAAGGTAATGGGAAAGAAGCAGAAGGAGAAGATCCCGTTCTACCAAGAGAAGTTCGTCTCCGGAGCGATTGCAACGTCGGGCATCGACCGCGCGCTGGCGGAGCGAATCTTTCATTTCGTCGAGCCGTTCGCCGGTTACGGCTTCAACAAATCGCACGCGGCAGCGTACGCCTGGATCGCGCTGCAAACCGCGTACCTGAAGGCCAACCATCCGCTGCAGTATTTGGCGGCGCTGATGGCGTCGGTGAAAGACAAAACCGACAAACTCGTCGAGTATATCGACGAAGCCAAGAAGTTGCAGATCGAGGTGCTGCCGCCCGACGTGAACGAATCGCTCGTCGATTTCGCGGTGGTGGGAAGCGCAATTCGCTTCGGGTTGGCGGCGATTAAGGGCGTCGGCGAGGGCGCCGTTCGAGCGATTATCCAGGCTCGCGACGCCGACGGACGTTTTGGCGATCTCTTCGATCTGGCCTCACGCGTCGACGCCAGGCACGTCAACCGCCGGGTGCTCGAGGCGCTGATCAAGTGCGGCGCACTCGATGGCCTCGCCGGCAACCGCTCGCAAAACCTCGCGGCACTGGATACGGCACTCGAACTCGCGGCCCGAACGACGCGCGACGCGGAGTTGGGCCAAGCCTCACTCTTCGGCGGACTCGCCACCGAGTCGGCGCCGCTGGTGCCCAAACTCCCGAGCGTCGCGGCGCCGACGACGCGCGAGATGTTGGCGTGGGAGCGCGAGACGCTCGGAATGTTCGTCTCCGGCCATCCGCTCGCGGAGCTCGTTCCGGCGCTGCGCCGCGCGGGCGCGATCCCGCTTCGGGAGTTGGCGAAGCAGCAAGAGGACGCACAGGTCACGATCGCTGGGACGGTGACGGCGGTGCGCCGCAGCCTGACGAAATCCGGTCAGCAAATCTTGATCGCGCAGCTGGCCGATACGACAGGCTTCAGCGACGTCGTGCTATTCTCAAAGGCGTATGCGCAGTTCACCAACCTGTTCGAGCCCGACGCAATACTGATCGTCAAAGGGCGTCTTCGACTGCGCGAACGTCCCGGCGCGGCACCCGGCGACGAACCCAACGTCGAGCTTTCGGTCGCAGCCAACGACGTTGCAGTCTTCGTGCCACCGCCGGCAGTCGCAATCGCCGCGGATGCGAGTGGCTGGCATGTGGACGTAACGCATCGCGAGCAGATCGACCGGCTGGCGCGTTTGATCGACGAATGGCCCGGCGAGGTGCCGGTCGTCATGCACGTGCAAGGCCGCTCGCAACGGGTCGCGCGCGCCATCGCCGGCGATGCGCGAGTTCGCGGCGAGCTCGAGCGGATCTTTGCGCCCAACGGCGTGCGCGAGGGCAGCCTGGACGCCTACGGATGAAAGTCGTTCGGGCTAGCGATCAGGCAGCGCTGAGCGGCGTGCTCGATCCCGGCTGGAGCATGCCGGCAGCCGTCGTCGACGAGGTTGCGGGAATTATCGAAGACGTCGGCGCGCGCGGCGATGAAGCCTTGCTGGAGTATACGCGCCGATTCGACTGCGCGGCCTTTCAACTATCCGACCTGCGCGTGCCGATTCCGATGCTCGAGAGTGCGCGTTTGCTGGTTCCGCCTGAAATCGCCGCCGCGCTCGAGCTGGAGAAGGAACGCTTGTCGCGTTTTCACCGGCGACAGCGGCAACCCGATATCGAATACGTGGAAGAGGACGGAACGCGCTACGCGCTAGTGCGCAGGCCCCTGCGCTCGATCGCGGTCTATGCGGCGCGCGCCGGTGCGCCGACCTCGATTCTCATGGGAGCGGTTCCGGCAAAGATTGCCGGAGTATCGCGAATCGCGGTCCTCTCGCCGCCAAACCCCGCGGGATTATTCCCGGCGGCGGTTCTCTTTGCGTGCGCGCTCTGCGGCGTCGACGAGTTGTACTCCGTCGGCGGCGCGGCGGCGATTGCCGCCGCGGCGCTGGGAACGCGGTCTCTCCCGCGCGTCGACAAGGTCGTCGGGCGTGGGGGTCACTGGACGACCGAAGCCAAGCGGCAGGTCTTCGGGCGATGCGGAGTAGACACGCTGGCTGGGCCCCCCGAGGTTTTGGTAGTTGCCGATGAAGCTGCCAACAGCGAGTACATCGTCGGTGAGCTTCTCTCCGTCGCCGAACTTCCCGGAGTGACGCGTTTGGCCGTGCTCTCCGAATCGCGACCGCTGTTGGATGCGGTGGCTCAGCTTATCGATACCCTCGACCTGCGAACGTTGGAGCGCAGCGACTTCGTCAGCAGTGCGATTGCTCACAGCTGTCGGCTAATCGCGGCTTCATCGCGTGACGAGCTCCTGGATCTCCTCAATCGCTTCGCGCCCGCCTATCTATGCCTGCAGGTACGCGACGCTTGGGAATACCTCGAAAGGGTTTTTACCGCCGGGACCGTCTTTATCGGAGATGCGACGCCGTTGGTCAGCGGGGAACATCTGGCCGGCACCAACCGTGTCGCGCCAACCTCGGGCACCGCGCGGTTCTCGTCGAGCCTTTGTCTGGCGGACTTCACGCGCACGGTCAGCGTCGTTGAAAACAGCGTCGATCGCATGACGATCGACGCGCGCGCGTTAGCGGCCTTGGCCGATGCCGACGACCTTCCCCACCACGCGCAGGCGGCTCGAATGCGCTTCGACAGTTGATCCGTCTCGTAGCCTTCGACGTCGATGGAACGTTGGTCGGCCGCGACCTTTCGATTGCGAAGCCCGTCCGGCTCGCGATCGAGCGGATGACCGAGGCGGGCATCGCGGGCTGCCTCGTAACCGGACGCATGTATCGAGCGACGCTGCCGTTTGCGCGCGAGTTGGGTTTCGACGCCCCATTGATCTGCTATCAGGGCGCGGCGATCATCGATCCCGCCTCCGACGAAGTCCTGCAGCACGCCGCGTTGAGCAACGAGATCGTTCGGGAACTTGCGACAATGGCGGAGCGTGACGGCGTGCACCTCCAGCTCTACCGCAACGACGAGTACTACTGCGAGGCGCGCAACCGTTTTTCCGACCTCTACGCATCCTTGGCGATGACCGAGCCGGTCGTCGTGCCGTCGCTACGCGAAGCCTTCGCTTACAGCCAGGCCACAAAGGCCGTCGTTGTTGCCGATGCCCAAGAAGCGGCGGCATATGCCGAAAAGCTTCACGCTGCATTGGGCGATCGCGCCTATGTTACGCGCAGTCTGCCGGAGTTCGTCGAAGTGCTCGACCCAACCGTCGATAAGGGCGCCGCGCTTCGATTCGTTGCCGCGCGATTGGGCGTATCGATGGAACAGACTGCCGCGATTGGCGATTCTTGGAACGATGCGCCGCTGCTTGAAGCTGCAGGTTTCGGGATTGCAATGGGCTCGGCGCCGCCGGAACTGCGAGCGGCAGCCGACGCCGTCGTCGCGGACCTCGAACACGACGGCGTCGCCGAAGCGCTAGAACGCTACGTGATGCCGTGAGCAGCGGCTACTCAAAATCGAAACGAGTCAAACGCTCGGCGGCGGCACGCATTCGTCCCTTTTGGATTATGATCGCGCTTGCGGGCGTGCTCTCCGTGGCCGCCGGCGTTTTTTTGACGATGTGGTCGGGCTTCGATCCAAGGCAGGTCGCGGTTACCGGCAACCGGCGCGTCACAAGCGGCGAAATTCTACGCGCAGCGGATATTCCAGTGAATCGAAGCATCTGGCTGGACGATACCAAGGCGATCGCGGCTCGCATTCGCGCGATTCCGTTCGTCGGCACGGTCTCGATTCACCGGCTGCCCCCAGCATCGTTCACGATTGCCGTCAGCGAGCGGGTTCCCTTCGCCGTTGTCACGAGCGACGACCAGAGCGTCGTCGTCGACCGTGCGTTGCGCGTTCTTTGCCCGGCTACGGGCAACGAAACGTTACCGGCGTTCGTGCTTGCGTTGCATCGCAGCCTCGCGCCGGGCACGTTCGTGACCGCGCGCGACGCGTTTGTTTTGCGCGACGTCTATGCGACGATGGCTTCCAATGGACTGACTCCAACGGCGCTGACCTTCGACCGTTACGGCGACGTTGTCGCGAGCATCTCGGGGGGCCCGCGTTTGCTGCTCGGTGAGCCCAACGACCTCGCGCGAAAGGTGCGTTTGATCAACGCCATTCTGGCACAGGTCGTGCGCCGTCAACTCAGCGTTTCGGCCGTCGACGTGCGCGCGCCGGCAACGCCGGTCGTTGTGTATCGCTAGGAGCCTAGTGGCTCGTAAGATCGAGATAGACCATTACGGTTCCCTGGATGAGCGAAACCTTGATTTGGTCTGACGGCTGTATCTTTGAAAAGTCGACGGTGGATCGTCCGGCAACCAACGTCGTCTGCGAGCCGTTGTCCATGACCACCTCAACGTGTTTGGAATCGACGATCTTTTCTACCTTTACCGTATAAGTGCCGTCGGGAATTGCCGCTGGACTAACGGTTGCCGCGCCGGCCGCCGCGGGACCGAGCAACGAAAAGATTACGACGAGCAAAGAAAGCGTACGGTTCAAGAGCGAGCTCCCAATGGACGAATAGTTGTATTTAATGAAGGATAATACCCGAACTTCGGCCTCGCTTCCAGAGGCGCCGCCAAGGTTTAACGAGTTCTTTTATCCACAGCCCTTCCACATCTTTGCGCGGCTTGTCCTCAAGGAGATGGCACCGGGTCCTCAAAGGCTTGGCAATCCGTCCGGCTCCCTCCAATCCCTAGTAGGAGTCGGTCGGCGCGAGCACAATATATTGTGGCAAACCCAAGGCATCTTAGGATAGGTGACGGAGCGGATGAAGCACGAGACCGTTTGCGGGCTCGATATCGGAACGACCAAGACATGCATGGTCGTTGCGACGAATGGCCCGGCCGGTCTCGAGATCGTTGGGTTCGGCGAGGCTCCGACGCTGGGGATGCGCAAGGGCGTCGTCGTCGACCTCGACGAGACGATCAAGTCCATCGAAGCGGCCACGGAGCGGGCCGAGCGGATGGCCGGCATCCACTTTAGCGAGGCGGTCGTCGGCATCACGGGCGACCATATTCGAAGCACGAACAACCGCGCCGTCGTAGCCGTTTCCGGCGAAGACCGGGAAGTGACGGCGGGCGACGTGCGGCGGGTCATCGACGCCAGTAAGATCATCAATCTGCCCAGCGACCGGCAGATCATCCACGCGCTCCCGCGTTACTTCACGGTCGACGGCCAAGAGGGCGTCAACGATCCGATCGGCATGTCGGGTGGCCGTCTGGAGGTGGACACGCACATCGTCACGGGCAGCACGAGCTTCATCACCAACGTCCTCAAGTGCGTCGAGCGTGCTGGTTTGGAGACGCAAGGCGTCGTCTTTGAGCCGCTCGCGAGCTCCGCCGCGACCCTGCTCCCGGAAGAGAAGCAGGTCGGCGTCGTGCTTCTGGATATCGGCGGCGGCACGACGGACATCGCCGTCTACTCGCTGGGCAGTGCAATCTATACGGCCACTATACCGGTGGGCGGCAACGTGCTCACGAGCGATATCTCGCTAGGGTTGAAGACGACACTCGCGGAGGCCGAAGACGTCAAGAAGCGTTTGGGCGCGGGAGAGAACGGAGCCGTCTTCGCGGTTCGTACGCTGGACGGCCGTGCAACGCGCGAGCATGCCACCGCCGACCTCCGGCAGATCGTCGTGCCGCGCGTCATGGAGACGCTACGGATGGCTCGGCAAAAAATCGTTGAAAACGTGCCGCGCGATTTGGTTCTCGGCGAAGTCGTGCTTACAGGCGGCGGCGCGCTCTTACCCGGCATCGAGCCGCTCGCCGAAGAAGTCTTTAATTTGCCGGTTCGCATCGGGACGGCAAATACGATCGGCGGTTTGACGGACGCCATGACGTCGCCTCAATACGCAACGGCAATAGGACTCGTCGTCTTTGGCACTAATGGAGCGGGTGACGATGCATCGCACGTAAGACGCCGCAGCGGAGCCTTTCCTCGAATTCAACGATGGTTGTCGGATCT
>JBEKRW010000012.1:0-19415 GCA_049517595.1 Candidatus Cybelea sp.
CAAGCGATCAATACGTCTTCGTCGTGCGTCAGGATCCGGCAGTGCCAAATCTGCTCTTTGCCGGGACGCGCAGTACTGCCTACGTCAGCTTCGACGGCGGTCAAAGCTGGCAGCCCCTTACGCTAAACTTACCCGGCGTTCAAGTCCGCGACTTCGCGATCGACTCGCGTGAGGGCGAGCTCGTCGCCGCCACCCACGGCCGCGCCTTTTGGATTCTCGATAACCTCGCCTACCTCGAGCAGCTCGGCAACGAAAAGACCTTCTCCGTCGCAAGCCTGCAGCTTTTCTCTCCGCAAGCCGCGTGGCTCACGAATGCCTACGGCGGCCCGGACTCCGATATTCCAAACTTCGGCGATAATCCGAAGTACGGGGCGGCCGTCTTCTTCAACGTCCCGGCCGCCTACCACGGCGAGTGGCCGCTGACGCTTTCGTTCTTGGATTCTACCGGCGCAACGGTCCGCAGCTTTTCGCTGCATCCGAAGAATCCGCACGAGCAGAAACTGACCGCCGAGCAAGAAGATAATCTCGACGCAGTTTCGCAGCGTGCCCGCGACTTGGAAAAACTCACGGCCGTCAAGCCCGGGCCCAACGTCTTCCAATGGGATCTACGTTACGAGCCTGCCTATGAGGTCCCGGGCGTCCACGTTCTCGAGTCCGACGACTTTCCCGATAGCGGCGACGGCCCGACGATCGTTCCGGGTGCGTACAGCGTGGTGCTGCGGTACGGCGCGCAAACGCTTCACGCGGGGTTCACCGTGACGCTGGATCCGCGCATTCACTCTTCAACGGCCGACCTCGAAGCGCGCTTAGCCTTGGAGATGCAGATCCGCAACTCCATCGACTCGCTGGATCGCGCGATCGTCGCCGCGATGGACGGTCGCAAGAAAATGAGCGCAGCGCAAGTTACCGCGCTCAATAGCGAGATCGCAGACCTCGTGTTGCTCGACGTTCACTCGAGCGAAGCCGATTTGCTGCACGAGACCAAAGTGCGCGAGCAGCTGGGTTTCTTGCTCAACTCACTGGAAGCTGCCTATCAACGGCCGACGCCCGCCGAGTATGCGGCGTATAACGATCTTGCGGCGCTGGCCCAGGCCGGCGAAGCCCGATTAAAGGCCCTCGCGCCGTGAACCGCTCTTACCTTGCATTTGCTCTCGCGATGGCGTCCGCGCTTAGCGGCTGCGGTCAGTTCGTCGCTTCCCCGCCTTCGCCAGCCTGGACGGTTCGCTCCCAGACCTCGCCTCCACAATGTAAAAATCAACATACGAAGGCGAAATATGCGCACATCAGGGTCAAGCTGAAAACCAAAGCCGGCTCGTTCTGCGTCCCCGAGTTTCACGGCTTCGGCGGCACGATCGAGTATCCGGGCGTCGAGCGTTCCGTGGAGCTGGTGCTTCGCTCGAGCATCAAGAACATCTACGACGAGCCGCCGCTCGGCTCGGGAGCGCCGATCTTCTACTTGAACCTTCACTTCCAAGCAGGGACGCATTTTCGCTCGAAGTTTCGGCCGCAAGGCGGTCTGACCGGCGCAAAGATCCAGGCCGGGGAAGCCTATACCGCCTTCGGAATCGTAGCGGTCGGTCATCTCGTTATGATGTTTCCGCCATGCTACGCCGTTGCGGCGCAAGGGCCGTATGGCGGCGTCCTTCCAGGGTTAGGGGAACTGTTTAGCGATACCACGATTACCGGCGCCGGCTACGGCGTCGTCGAGATTTATCCCGGTATGCAAGTCAGCCAAGAGTGCTGAGAACCAGCCACCGTATAGGAGCAACTATGTCGTTTCTGCGTCCTCGCTTATCCGGATCGCTCGCGATCGTAGCAGTTCTCGCGTTTTCCGCCTGCGCGCAGCACGGCGGCGCGCTGCTTCCAACGTCCCAGGCGGTTGCGACTCCCGATCGCACCCCGCCGAAGTGCAAAGGCCAGGTCAATGAGTCGGATTATGCCACGCTTAAGGGAACGCTCAAGACCGGCGGCGGCTCCTTCTGCATACCGGCCTATGGCGGCTTCGGTGGCAAGCTGCACTATCCGAGCCTCAGTCCGTCGATCGCGCTCACGTTGAGCACGAGCACCGAGAACTACGACAACTTTCCCACGCTTGGCTCGGGGACGCCGATCCTTTATCTTGCGTTTACCACGTCCGGCGCAGTCACGTTCGGCGGCAACATTAAGTCGGGCGGCGGCCTAACGAGCAAGCAAATCATCGCCGGCAATCCATACAGCGCCTACGGCGAAGCCACGATTTACGGCTACAAGGTGAAGTTCGGGCCGTGTTATACGACCGCTACCAAAGGCAAGTACGGCGGCGTGATTGGTGGAATCGGCGGGCTGCTAAAAAACGAACAGATTCCGTTTAAGGTCAGCGGCGTAATCGAAATCTATTCAGGCGAACAGTCCGGCACGCAGTGTTGATTCCAGCGCGTCGTCGGGTGCTTGCGCGGGGGTAATGATCCCGGCGAGGTTGAGCGGATCGTAAGCGCCCAGCGCTAACCTCTCGACGCTCGCGCCGGTTCGGCGTACGGCGCGCAGAGCGTCGATTGCCTCCGGTAAGGCAAACTGTTCCCCAACGAATCCAGCGACGAACCGGCCGCCGCGAATTTCGCCGCGCGCCTCCATCCGGCGCAACGCGAGCAGCAGCTCGCGCCATCTCGGCGCGAGGCTCTCGCGGGCGATAACGTCGCGGAAGACGACGCCCCAGCGCGCCAGCAAACGTCGCGCGAAGATGTCCGGCGCTATGCGCTCGGTCGCCGCTTGCAAGAGGGTCCACCGCCCGCTCGAGGAGCGTGGGCGCGCGCGAAGGCCCTTTTCCCCCAAGCGGCGTTTGGCATCGCTAAGCGATCGCAGCGCGTCAAAGCCGTCGGCCGTTACCAAGCCCGCTGCGACGAGCTGCCACAGCGCTTCCTCAACTTCACTGGGCAGACGTTTGGTGGCCCGCACGATCTCGGCGAAGAAGGGTGCTCGCAGCCGATCCACTTGTTCGAGAACTTCGTGCGCGGCGGCCGAGAGCGCTTCGACATTGTTTTGCCGCCGAACGACCAGCTCGTCGGCGTTCGCACGCAAAAAGAGCGCCAGCGGTGCCAGCCGCGTGGGACGCACGCGCCGGCTCTCGGCCGGGTCCCTCGGCTCCAATGCCGGATGCGGTGAAAGCCGTCCCCACATAACGTCGCCGGCGTAACAGAGCCGGTCGAGATATTCGGGCTTATAGCCGGCGACCCGCGACGGAAGGATCTGCCCCTCCCAGGCTACCGACGGAATCTCGTAGCCTTCGAGCTGCCGCACGATTTGGAGCGTTCCGTCGATTCCATGCAAGCGCGTTGCCGGCGTTACGTGCTGCCAGCGCTGCAGAAACGCCATGTACTGCGCCGCCGTTACTGGTTCGATCTCGCGGCGCAAACGCCCGATCGTCAAGCGATGAATCCGCGCGAGCACGCGACGATTGCACCACTGCTCGCTTTGGGCCGCTGGCGTGAACCGCCCACGCAGCACCTGGCCCTGCGTCTCCAGGCGAAGCAGCGCCGCCATAATCGCCTCTTCGTCGATGCTCAAACGCTCCGCCATCTCTGCCGGCGCCATCGGGCCGCTCGACTCGAGCCAGCCACGCAGAATCTCCGTGACGGCCTCCTCGCGAGCCGGCGAAGACGCGCCGTACGCCGCCCGCGCAATATCAAGCCGCTCGGCACACGTCCAATGCGAAGCTTTGTCATCCTGAGCCTGTCCAAGGACGACAGTGGCACGCCGCTCCGCAACGAGTTCGTCGAACCAAGTCTGCCAGTGCGCGACCGGCGGCAGGACGATCAGCGTTGTAAGCGCGTCGTGCAGCTCGTCGGCGTCGCGTACGACGGGCCACGATTCGGCCGAAACTTCGGCGATGGCGGCGGGATCCAAGATTCCGGCGCCATCCACATCGTCGCGCGTCGTTCGCCGCAACTGCACCGCTCGCGCGCGCCGCTCCTCTAGGGGCGCGTCGTCGAGGTAGGCGTACGGATTGGCGTTGAGGATCTCGTGGCAAAAGACCGACGGCTCGGGTGTGTCGATGGCGACCGTCTGCAGCGCGCCGTTTTCAATATCGCGCAGAATCGCGACAAACCCGTCGAGGTCCATCGCTTCGTGCAGACAGTTCGAAAGCGTCTCGCGCACCAATACGTGGTCGGGAATCCGAATCGGACCGCTGAGGTTCTCCGGACACGCGGCTTGATCGGGGAAGACCGCCGCGACCAAGTCGTCGGCGCGCATCCGGATCAGCTGCGGCGGCACCTTGCGCCCGCCGCTGAAGCGCAAAATCGCGAGCGCTCGGGTGGCGTTCCAGCGCCAGCGCGCGGCGAACATCGGCGCGGGCAGGAGCGCCTGCGTGAGCGTCTGTTCGGCACTTGCAGATTTGACGAACTCGAAAACGACGTCGAGCGGAAAGGCGTGTTGGTCGGTCAGCGAGAGCACGATCCCGTTGTCGGTTGCGGCGGCTTGCAGCTCCAGGTTGAACGAACGACAGAAACGCTTGCGCAGCGCCAAGCCCCAGGCGCGGTTGATGCGCGCCCCAAAGGGCGTGTGCAGAATCAGCTGCATGCCGCCGCCTTCGTCGAAGAAGCGTTCCGCGACCAGCGTGCGATCCGTGGGGACGACGCCGAGAATCTTCTTGCCGGCGCGCACGTACGCAACCGCCTGCTCCGCGCCCGCGCGATCGAGGGCACACTCTTCTTGCAGCCACGCAATCGCCGCGACGTCGTCGCTCTCGTCGATCGCCACCCGCACGGCGCAAACCTCGCGCGAAAGCTCGATCGTGCGCCCGCGGCCTTCGCCGTTCCAGAACGGAATGGATGGCGGAGCACCGTGTGCGTCCTCCACGCGTACCACTCCAGCTTCCACGCGCCGGATCTTCCAGGAGTTGGTGCCCAGGAGAAAGATGTCGCCCGCCATGCTTTCGATCGCGAAGTCTTCGTCGAGCGAGCCGATGACATGGCCGTCGGGCTCCACGATGACGCTATAGTTGGCCGTATCGGGAATTGCGCCGCCGCTGGTGATCGCGGCCAACCGCGCTCCTCGCCGCGCGCGTAGCCGGCCGTTCACGCGATCGTAGTGCAGGTACGTTCCGCTTCGCCCGCGCGAGGTTGCGATGCCGTCGGCCAGCATCGAGAGAACGTTCTCGAACTCCGCCCGCTCGAGATCGCGGTAGGGGAACGCCGTGCGAACGGTCGCGTAGAGCGTTTCCACTTCCCATTCGTGCTGCGCGCAGGCCGCGACGATCTGCTGCGCCAGAATGTCCAGCGGTGCCTTTGGAATTTCCAATGCGTCGAGTTCGCCGCCGCGAATTGCGCGCACCAGCGCCGCGCACTCGAGCAACTCGTCGCGGGTAGTTACGTAGAAGGTGCCCTTGGGCTTAGCGCCCACCCAGTGGCCCGAGCGCCCGATGCGCTGCAGCGCCACCCCAATTGCGCGCGGCGAACCCAACTGAACGACGAGATCGACCGAACCGATGTCGATGCCCAGCTCGAGCGAGGCCGTTGCCACGACGACTCGCAGCTCGCCGCTCCGCAGGCGCCGCTCGACGTCGAAACGCATCTCTCGCGCCAGACTGCCGTGATGCGGCATCGCGAAGCCTTCGCCGAGGCGCTCGTTGAGCGCAAAGGCGACGCGCTCGCTCATGCGGCGCGTTCCCACGAAAACCAGCGTCGTCTTATGCTTGTGAATCTCGGCGGCGACGCGGTCGTAAATTTCGCCCCACATCTCTTTGCTCGCCACCGGGCCGAGTTCGTCGCTGGGAACTTCTATGGATAGCTCCATTTCGCGGCGGTGCCCGACGTTGACGATCGTCGCACGCTCGCTCAAGAACTGCGCCACGCTCTCCAGCGGACGCACGGTCGCGGAAAGCCCGATACGCTGCGGCTTTTGCCCGGTCGTCTGCGCGACCAGATAGTCCAGGCGCGCGAGCGTGAGCGCGAGGTGCGAACCGCGCTTGTCTGCCGCCATCGCATGAATCTCGTCGACGATCACGGTCGTAACGCCGGCAAACAGCGCGCGCGACTTCTCGGCCGTCAGTAAGATGTAGAGCGACTCGGGCGTCGTCACCAGCACGTGCGGTGGCTTTCGCAGCATGCTCTGGCGTTGCGTGGCCGTCGTGTCGCCGGTCCGCACGGCCGAGCGAATCGGCGCCATCGCCAGGCCCCGCGCTTCGGCGAGGGCGGTCAACGCGGCGAGCGGCTTCTCCAAGTTCTCGCGGACGTCGTTGGTCAGCGCCTTGAGCGGCGAGACGTAGACCACCAGCGTCCGGTCCGGCAGCGTGCCCTCGGTGGAGCGGCGGACGAGGTCGTCCAAGCAGAGCGTGAAAGCCGCAAGCGTCTTGCCGGAGCCGGTGGGTGCGGAGATCAGCACGTCCTGGCCGGCGCGAATCGCCGGCCAACCCCGAACCTGCGGCTCGGTGGCGGCCGTAAAACTGGAATCGAACCATTCGCGAACGAGCGGATGGAAATCGTCGCGCATCTTAAAAGTCAACCGCCCGGCCCCGCAAAGAGATGCGCGGCGGCCGAGGGTCATCCATTTGGGCCCCAGACGCGTTCTAGAGAGCGTGAAGATTCGTAACGCTATCGCCTTCCTTCTTGCCCTCGGCATCGGCGCGTCCACGGCGCCGGCCATCGCCCAAGGCACAACCGAACGAGTCGTCCTCGCCGGCGGATGCTTCTGGGGCATGCAGCTCGTCTTCGAGCAGCTCAAGGGCGTCGACCGCGTCGTAGCCGGGTACTCCGGCGGCAGCGCCACAACCGCCCAGTACGAAACCGTCAGCACCGGCGCGACCGGGCACGCCGAGTCCGTCGAAATCACCTACGACCCAGCGAAGATTTCGTTTAAGTCGCTGCTGGACGTGTACTTCCAGGTCGCGCACGACCCCACCGAGCTCAATCGCCAGGGCCCCGACGAAGGCACCCAGTACCGCTCGGAGATTTTCTACACGACCGACGCGCAACGGGCGCAGGCCGTCGCAATGATAGCGCACCTTCAGTCAACGCACGCTTTTCCGGCACCGATCGTGACGATCGTCGCGCCGTTACGCGGATTCTATCCCGCCGAAGCCTATCACCAAGAGTTTGCCCTGCACAATCCGCACGATCCGTATATCGTCTTCAACGATCTACCGAAGCTCAAGCGGCTGCGCCAAGAGTTTCCGGGACTGATTAAGTCCAATCCGCCATTTCCGGCTTAGGTTCCCTAAGACGGCGCGTCGGTTGTGTGCTGCGCGTACGACCGCGGATCGAAGTACCAATCCGGTAGAGAGTCCGGAAAGGTAATTTCCGTGAAATCGTAATCGACGGTCGCGTCGATCCCGAGATAGTCGGCGTCCTGTTGGTACGTCGGCGTCCCATGGATGTGCGTGACGATCGGCATGTTGTGCATCCAACCCAGGGTGACGGTAAAGAGCATCGGATAGACTTTCTTGCCGCCGTCTTCGTCGTATAGCTTATCGGTCGCGATGACTTGCTGCAGCTCGAGAGTCTTGGCGTCAACGTACAGCTCGCGCAAGCGATTTCGATCGGGATCTCGACGGGGTTCGAGGCTGACGTGAATCTGGTTGCCCTCGTTGGCGACTCGCGTAACGCGGTAGTCGAACTCTCCCAGCGCGGTGACGCTCGCGATCGTCAGCAGCTTGCCCGTCGGCTCCGGCGTCGGCACGAAGTCGCGCGGGCTCGTATGTGGATGGATCGGCGCCGGCTCGAAGAGATCGGCCGTCGGAGGCCCCGGGTCCCACGGCTCGTTAAAGGATGGGCGCAGAAACTCGAGGGTGCCGCGAGCCGAGCCGTGATAGACGCGGCGACCCAACGCCGCCTTGTCCGACGTTCGGCACCAGATGTGATAGGTATAGCTATTGAGCAAATCGGGATAGCCGTCGTCGAGCGTCTGCTTCCGAATCAGCGTGTAGGTAACGTACGGCGGCGGCGGACGATGCGAGCGGAACTGCCGTCGAATCATAACAAGCAACCGCTCGGGCGAGGGAAGCGGAATCGGCGTCGCGGTCACGCGCGGCCGTGGCGTAGCAAGATGCCCCCATGGCGGCGCGTTTTGGGCCTGCGCCGACAACGCGATCACCGCGCATGCCAAAGCAAACAAGCATGCTAAGAATGCCTTCACGATAACCGCTTCGCCGCGCTTAGCGTGGCGCCATTCGGATCGCGCCGTCGAGGCGAATTACTTCGCCGTTGAGCATCTGATTCTCGGCGATGTGGCGCGCCAGCGCAGCATACTCCGCCGGGTTGCCCAGACGCGACGGGAACGGTACCTGTTTGCCCAGCGACTCGCGCGCCGGCTCGGGCAGACCCGCGAGCATCGGCGTGTCGAAGATTCCCGGCGCAATGCTCATCACGCGAATCTGGTGTTGCGCGAACTCGCGCGCAACGGGGAGCGTGAGTCCAACGACGCCACCCTTCGAAGCGGCATAGGCTGCCTGACCGATCTGCCCGTCATAGGCCGCCACCGAGGCGGTGCAGACGATAACGCCGCGATCCTCGCCCGGCTCGACGGGGCGTTCGATCATTTTGGCGGCAGCCAATCGAATGACGTTGAACGTGCCGATCAAGTTTACGGTGATGACCTTGGAAAAACGCTCCAAGGGCAGCGGCCCTTCGCGGCCGATGACCCGCTCCGCCGTCGCGATACCCGCGCAATTGATCGCACCGTGCAATCCACCGAAGGCTTCGGCTGCCAGATCCACTGCGCTTTGAACTTGTGCGCCGTCGGTAACGTCGGTTTTTGCAAAGCGAACCGCGGCGCCGATCTCGCGCGCCAGTTCGTTCCCCCGGTCGCTGACGTCGCAGATCACGACGTTGGCACCGGCGCGCGCGAACTCCATGACGCAGGCCGCTCCCAGTCCGGAGCTGCCGCCGGTAACGATAAATGTCTTTCCCTGTAATTGCATAGGGAGCACTGCTACATCTTGGCGAGGGCCATATCCTGGATTGACGAATGGACCTTCGGTGCCGAGGAGAGCTTCGCGACGCTCGAGCTCCGGGGGGCCGCTCGTTTCGCTGATCGCACTGATGCTTTTCGCAGCCGCAGCTGGGTGGTGGCTGCTGCGGCCCCAACCGCACCCCGCTGCACATTACGGTACGCACGTCGGCTTCCGCACGCTTGCGCCGTCCGCCGAGCCGCCGGCTCCGGCGGAGACGCCCGTCGCCACGCCGCGCGAAACGCCCGAGGCGACGCAGTTGCCCTCCGAAGCGCCGGCGGCATCGCCCACGTCCACGCCAGCCGAAAACGCGCAAGGCCCGGAACTCGCGCTGATCGTGGACGATTGCGGTCAGTGGATTGCAACCGAGCGCGGATTCGTCGCCCTGGACATACCGTTGACGCTCTCGGTCTTGCCCGACGTCCCCTACACCGGCGTCATCGCCGGCGAGGCGTCGGATGCGGGAAAGGGCGTGATGCTCCATCTGCCCATGGAGACGCTCTCCGGCCTGAACCCCGGGCCTGGAAAGGTTACGACCGAGATGAGCGACGCGCAGATCGTCGCGCAAGTTCAAAGCGACCTCGCCGATGTGCCGCTGGCACGGGGCGTGAATAATCACGAAGGCAGCAAAGCCTCCGCCGATCCCCGCGTTATGCGCGCCGTAATCGGGGTGCTCGCAGAGCACAATCTTTTCTTCATAGACTCGAAGACCAACGCTGCGTCCGTCGGCGAGGAGACCGCCCGCCAAATGGGAGTTCCGACGGCGGCGCGCGACGTCTTTTTAGATAATCGTGCGGATGTCGCCTACAGCGAAGCGCAGCTCTCGCAGGCGGCTGCCATCGCGCAACGCACCGGCAGTGCCATCGCGATCGGTCATCCGCGTCCGACGACGCTGGCAGCCGTTCGCGCGATGATTCCCAAGCTCCAAGCGCTCGGCATCCGGTTCGTACTCGTCCAAGACCTCGCGAGCAAGAACTGATCGTGAGTTCGCAAAAATCGGGGGAACAAGAAAATATGAGCGAGACCGTCGCCTTTTATGGTACTGGAATGCTCGGTTCGGCCATGGTCCGCGCGATGCTGCGCCGTGGTCTTGCGGTGCACGTGTGGAACCGAACTGCAGCCAAAGCGCAAGCCCTCGAAGCGGATGGGGCGCGCGTCTTTACCGATCCGGCTGAGGCAGCCGGCGGAGCGCAGCGCGTCCATATGTGCCTGAGTGACGACGCGAGCGTCGACGCCGTGTTGGATGCGGCGCTGCCGGGAATCGCATTGCAGTGCCCGATCGCAGACCATTCGACCGTATTGCCGCAACGCGTCGCCGAGCGGGTCGCGCGGCTCGAAGAGTCGGGGCACGCGTTGCTCCACGCGCCGGTCTTCATGGGGCCGCCGATGGCGCTGGAGCGCACCGGAGTAATGATGGCATCGGGCAACCTGTCGCTCTTTGCGCGGCTCCGCGTTGCGCTGGAGGGGATGTGCAGCGACTTGCGCTACCTGGGCGAGCGCGCCGACCTCGCAGCCATTTATAAGCTGATGGGGAACGGAATGATTCTCGCGGTCGTCGGCGGCATCAACGATGCGCTGCGCATGGCGGAGCAACAAGGGTTGGCTCGCGCACAAGCCTACGAGCTTTTCGACTTCTACGATCCGTCCGGTCAGGTTCGTGGCCGCGGAAAGCGCATGGCCAACGACGACTACGATCCGCTCTGGAGCGTCGATATGGCCCACAAAGATGCCGTGCTGATGCAAGCGGCGGCTCACCACGAACGCCTGCCGGTCATCGACGCAATGGAGGCCTTGCTCCGCAACGTCTCGGATCGCGGCTTGGGCGATTGCGACCTCGGCGCCGTCGCAATGCGTTAGTGGATCTCAACCCTCAGGCCGCGCAGATGGCCGATGAATCGATGGTCCGAAACTTGGACGCGCAAGCGCGAGCGATCTGGCCGCAGGAAGCCCCGCTACTCGAGCGTTACGGACTCCCGCCCGATGCCTCGATTCTCGACGCCGGTTGCGGAACCGGTGAAGGCGCATCGCGCATCGCCCGGCTCTTTCCCGGCGCGCGCGTTTTAGCCGTCGACATTCTCGACGATCACTTGGCGCGGGCGCAGTCCCTCTATGGCGATCTAGCTCCACGCCTAACGTTCGCAAATCAAAGCATCTTCGCACTACGCGAGCCGGAGGGAAGTTTCGACCTGACCGTCTGTCGCCACGTGCTTCATTCCATTCCAAAGGCCGAAACCGTTATTGCCGAGCTGGCCCGCGTGACGCGGCCCGGAGGTTACCTGCACTTGATCGCCGAGGACTACGGGATGCTTCATTTTCAACGCGGCCAACTCGACCCGCAAGACTTTTGGCACGTGGGGCCGCGCGCTATGGAGCGCGCTACCAATACCGACCTCTCGATCGGCCGAAACACGTTCGGGATACTCGCCGCGCTCGGTTTAAAGAACATCGCAATCGACTACATCGTCGTCGACACGATCCGGGTGCCGCGCGACACGTTTGCAACGATTATCGCGGCCTGGCGCGACGGATACGCCGGCGCGATCGGAGAGTTGACGCCGATCAGCCAAGAGTCGGCAGTCGCTTACTTCAATGCGATGATTGCGAATATTCGCGACCCGATGGGCTACGCCGCGTGGATGGTTCCGGTCGCGAGCGCTCGCATTCCAGTCGAGGGGAACGCATGAAAGCGCTGCGAGTCGAGCAGTTCGGCCCACTGGCAAACTTGCGCATCAGCGACGTGGAAGAGGCGCCGCTGCCCGCGGATTGCGTGCGCGTCAAAATCGAGGCTGCGGGAGTCAATCCCAGCGATACCGGCGTCGCATTAGGCCACTTCCCGCAGGTGACGCTTCCGCGGATTCTCGGACGCGATTTTGCCGGCCGCATCGTCGAGGGCCCCCAGGACTTCATCGGGGTCGCCGTCTGGGGTTCCGGTGGCGGAATCCTCGGGCTGACTCAAGACGGCTCGCACGCCGAGCACATGGTGTTGCCGCTCGATGCGGTGATCGCGCGTCCGTCGCATTTGAGCGCAGAAGCGGCCGCCGTCGCCGGCGTGCCGTTCGTAGCAGCTTGGAGCGCGCTGGTTGAGCTGGGCCGCTTCCAAGCGGGAGAGTGGGCCGTCGTCTCCGGTGCGGGCGGGGCCGTCGGGTCGGCAGCGATTGCGCTCGCGAAAGCCCTGGGCGGCCACGCCATCGCCGTGGATCTCTCCAAAGTCGACCTTGGGCCACCGCTGAGCGGCCTCGACGTCGATGCGGTCCTGCGTTCGGATACCGACGACGTCCCCAAAGCCGTCCTCGAGCTGACTGGAGGCCGGGGCGCCGACGTGGCCCTCAACGCCGTTGGCGCCCCGGTCTTTGCTCAGCTCGCGGGCTCGCTGGCAATCGCAGGCCGAATGGTCGTCTTTTCGGCTGCCGGCGGCCGGGAGGTCCAACTCGACCTCTTCATGCTCTACCGGCGCCGGCTGCAACTCCTGGGGCTCGATACGGCCCAGCTCGACCTGGCGCAGATCGCCAAGCTCTACGAGAAGTTCGGCCCGCTCTTTGAATCGGGCGCGCTGACACCCCCGGCGATCGCCGCGAGATTTCCCCTCTCGGCGGCCCGGGAAGCCTACGAACGCGTCGCCGGCGGCGTGCTAGGAAAGGTCGTGCTCATTCCGGGCGCGGCGGGGGGAGCGGAAGCGGAGTCCGCCGAGGCAGCGGCGAGCCTGTCCACTCCGGACGCGGAGTCACCGGTGGCGACGGTGTGAAGACCGGCGCGGGCGGAGCCGACGGCGCCGACGGATCGAACGGCGCCGGCGTTCCAACGCCGCTTTGCTTCGGAAGCCGCACGAGCAGCACACGGCGCTTGGGGTCCCAGAAGAGCGACGCCCCCAGCGCTTGCAGCACCGGCGCCACGGCTATATACGCGCCGTCGAACTGTTCGGGAACCGTCTGCGCAAGGCGAACGCGCACCCTCTGCGCGCCCCGTTGGATGACCAGCGTGTCGCCCTCGTACCAAACGCGGTCGGCCAATCGCGTCACCAGCGGCGCGACCGGCGCAAAGACGCGGCCGCCGGCCACGTACGCGCGAACGTAGCTTGCGAGCGGGCGGCCATCGACCAGAATCGCTACCGGAACCGGTGGGAATAGCGGCACGTTCCCACGATATACCGCTTGCGATGCGGCGACTCATCTCCGCTTTTCGTGAAGCCTTGGTTCGCTTCTCCCGCGACGGCTGCGCGTTTCTCGCGCAATCGGTTGCGTTCAATGCGATTTTCTCCGTCTTTCCACTCGCCGTTTTGGTGTTGAGCGCGGCTACGCTCTTCTTTCCCGACTCGGAGCACCGGACCTTAACCTTCGTGAATACGCTGGCGCCCGCGCTGCACGACTACATCGCGAAGAACCTGTATACGTATATTTACGGGCGCGGCATCTCGAGCTTGATCGCCGCCGCGGTGCTGCTCTGGTCGGGGAAAAATCTCTTTATGGGCCTGGCTTTCGCGCTCGATCGGGCGCTCGCCGTTCCAAAAGGCCGCCCGCTCGTGCACAACCTGTTGCTGTCGTTCGTGATGTTACCGGTTACCGGGGTGCTGTTGCTGATTGCAATCGTGCTGCCGGTCGTGCTGTCGGTCACGTTCCACGTCGCCGGGATTCACGATCCGCGCCGCATCACGCACATTCTGGCGTACTTGATCTCGATCGCGCTGGTCTTCATCGTGGCGGTCGTGCTCTATCGCTGGCTGCCCAATCGCCGCAATTCCTGGGCATTTGCCCTCCGCGGAGCGACAGTCGTCGCCGTTGCTTGGCCGGCGGTGCAATACGCCTTTGCCGCGTACGTGACGCACGTGGACTTTACGCTCATCTACGGGGCCCTCTCGGCCCCGCTCGTCTTGCTGCTGTGGTTTTACTGCATCGGCTCGATCTTTCTCTTTGGCGCCGAGTACAGCATCGCGCTCTCGACCGGATATCAAGCGGCCGCGCGCGAAGAGTCCTCGCTTCATGGCTGAAAAACGCAATACGCACCGGCTGACCGGCTTCATTCTCTCGTGCTCGCTTCTCGGCTTCATCGTGGCCGCGACCCCCTCTCCCGCGCCGTCGCCGCAGCCTTCCCTGTCGCCGCAGCCTTCGTCGACCCCGTCCTCACTCGAACAGCAGCCCGTCGTTCTCGTCTATCCGTTCGACGTTCAAACCGGCGCCGACGCTCGGATTGGAACCGCGATCGCTCAGATTCTCGGCCAAGAGATGGCTGCCGCCGGCGGCATCACGGTGCTTGCAATTCCCCAGGGGATAAAGCGTCCCGACTTTCTCGATAACGCTCGCGCCGCTAAAGCAGACTTTTATATCAGCGGCTACGTGACGCCGGTCGGAGAGTCCGCCGCAGTCGTCGAGCAAGTGGTCAGCGTCGAAAGCGGAGTCATTCTCTTCTCGCAGACGGCCCAGGTCTCAAGCGTCGCGGACGTTGCCTCGCAATCGTTGCTCGCGCGGTCGCAGATTCTGGCCTTCGTCGGGCGCGAAACCCAGAACGTTGGAGCGCAGACCGCCAATACGCCCGCGCCGACGTCGAGCAACGGCGCGCAAGTTCCGATCTCTGGAATTACGAACATCGTCGATTCAGTCTTTAAGCATAAGGGGGCGCACACGCCGCCGCCAACTCCAGTGGTCAAGCCGTCGCGCGGCGTCATCATTGCGCCCGTCATGGCTTCGGGATCGGTTGCACCCGCCGAGCTGAGCAACGCGCTGCGCGAACTGTATACCGCCCTCGACCGGCGGTTCGTTACCCAAATGACGTCGGTCACCTCGCCGCCGGAGCAATCGGCCGACGCGATCTGCGGCCCCAACCGCGACAATACGATCGCGACGGGCACTCTAGCGGAGACGCCGGGCAAACACATGACGGTCACCTTCGCCTTGCAGGTCTACACGTGTTTTGGCGCACCGCTGGAACGCGAAGTCGGGAAAGGCACCTCGCTCAAAACGGCGGTCGACGCCGCCGTCGCCGCCTACGCCGCGGCGCACCCCGAAAACAGCTAATCGAATAGTCCTGCGGGGGGGTCGATGAGGATGCGGCGAGCGTCGAGATCGATTTCGGAAACGATCGCGCGCACCATCGGCACGAGGTGCCCGCCGACGACGAGCAGATCGCCGGCAGGATAGTGTTCGACGCGTTCCACGGTTCCGTAGAGCGTGTCGTCGATGCCGTGCACGGCGCAGCCGACGAGGTCCGCATCGAAATACTCGCCTTCGTTCAAGGCAACCTCCTCACGTGGAGCGTAGAGGATCGCGCCGGCGAACGCGCCCGCCGCGTCGGCATCCTCAACGCCCTCGATGCGAATCAGGAGACGCCCTTTGTGCGGCCGCACCTGCGCCAGCCGAATCGGTAACGTACGCTCTTTGCCTTCGCAGCGCAGAACCGCACCCGCGGAAAAGAGAGTGCGACCCGCGCTGGTCGGGTCGCACTTGAGCTCTCCGCGAAGGCCGAATATTCCGGCGATCCGTCCTACCTCAATCTCCATCCTCGGGACCTTCAGCAGCTTCTTCGCTATCCAGAATGTCGACGGCTACGCGTCCTTCCGCCGTCGCGCGAACGATCGTGCGCAGCGCGTGTGCGACGCGGCCGCTGCGGCCGATAACTTTTCCCAGATCGTCGGGATGAACGATCAGCTCGATCACCGGCTGCGCGCTTTCGTCAACGAAGAGCTCGACGGCCACGGTGTCGGGATTTGCCACGAGCTTGCGCGCGAGAAATGAGAGCAGCTCGGTTGCGCGCCGGTGTCCGGCCCACGGATCGCCCGAAGGGGTGTTCGGCCGTCGCTCGCGGCGCATCGGCGGCCGCCCGCGCGGCGGCGCGTGCGCGGAACGCGGCGGTGCCTGTGCCGAACGCGGCGGGGCTTGCGCCGAACGCGGCGGCGCTTGCGTCTGCGGCGCGCGCCCAACCGGCGGCCGGTGCTTGGGCTCTCGCTCTACTTCGTCGACAACCGTTTCGCTAAAGAGGCCAAACTCGTCGTCGAACGCGCTCACGAACGGTCGCCCTTTGCGCCCTTGGGCTTGCGCTTAGTCTCCGGAATCGGACCGCGTTCGACGAGTCCCTTCTCGGCGAAGAGCCGGCGAACGGTCACCGAGGGCTGCGCGCCCTTGGCCAGCCACGCTCGCGCTTTCTCCTCGTCAACCACCACGGTGCGGGGCTCCGTACGTGGATTGTAGTGCCCTAGGATTTCGATGAATCGCCCGTCGCGCGGCGCACGCGCATCGGCTACGACAAATCGGTAAGCCGGCTGTTTCTTGGCGCCCATCCGGCGCAATCGAATTCGTACCATATTTCTGTACAGTGCTTTCGTTACAAGTTAAGACGTAAGAGAGGGCAAGAGAGCTCGCCGCTTCTTTCCGCCAAGGTGTTTGGTCAACTGACGCGCCTGTTCGAACTGCTTGACAAGCCGGTTGACGTCGGAAACTTGCGTACCGGAGCCGCGAGCGATACGCTTGCGGCGCGATCCGTTGAGAACGTCGGGATTCCGGCGCTCGTTGCGCGTCATCGAGCAGATGATCGCTTCGACCTTGACCAGTTCGCTCTCGGGAATTTCGAAGTTCTTGGGCAGAGCGCGCGACAAACCGGGGACCATCTTCAAGAGATCGGTCATCGAGCCCAGTTTTCGCATCTGGCGCATTTGTTCCAAGAAATCTTCGAGGGTGAAGGTCTGTTTGAGGAGCTTCTCTTGCAGCGTGCGCGACTGCTCCTCGGAGTACAGGTTCTGGGTCTTTTCGATCAGCGTTAGCGCATCGCCCATTCCGAGAATGCGCGAGGCCAGCCGATCGGGGTAAAACGGCTCGAGCGCCGTCAGCTTTTCGCCGACGCCGACGAACTTGACCGGCGCGCCGGTAACGCTGTGAATCGAGAGCGCCGCACCGCCGCGCGTGTCGCCGTCCATCTTCGTGAGAATGACGCCGGTGATGCCGAGACGATCGTGAAATCCTTTCGCAACGTTGGTCGCCTCTTGACCGGTCATCGCATCGGCGACGAGCAGGATCTCGCTCGGCGCGGCTACGGCTTTGATCTCCGCCAATTCGTCCATGAGCGCTTCGTCGATCTGCAACCGTCCGGCGGTGTCGATGATAACCGTCGACATCGCGAGGCGCTTGGCTTCGGCGAGGCCTTCGCGCACGATGCGCACCGGATTGCTCGTGCCGCGCTGGAAAACGGGGAGATCGATCTGCTTGCCCAGCGTCTCCAACTGGTCGATCGCCGCCGGGCGATAGACGTCGGCTGCAATCAACAGCGAACGCCGTCCCTGCTCCTTGAGGCGCAGGCCGAGCTTTCCGGCCTGCGTCGTCTTTCCGGATCCCTGCAAACCGACCAGCATGATGACTGAAGGCGGGGCGTCGGCGAACTGCAAACGGCCTTGTGCCGACGTGCTCGAAGGCCCGAGAAGCTCGACGAGCTCCGCGTGAACTACGGTAAGAATCGTCTGCGCGGGCGTCAGCGATTCCAGGATGTTCGCGCCCACCGCCCGTTCTCTGATGCGCGCGACGAAGGCTTTAGCCGTGGCCAGCGAGACGTCGGCTTCCAGCAGGGCGACGCGAACCTCGCGCAGGGCCTCGTTGACTTCGCCTTCGGTTACCTTACCTCGTCCGCTTAAGCGCTCGAAGATGGCGCCGAGGCGATCACTGAGTTGATCGAACAACGACTATTACGACGTCGCAGAACCCGGCGTCGTTTCGTCGATGCGCTTGACCGCATCGCCGACCGTTTTGATCTTCTCTGCTTCCTCGTCGGGAATATCGATGTTGAACTCCGTCTCGAACGCCATCACCAGCTCGACCTGGTCGAGCGAATCGGCACCGAGATCGTCGGTAATAGACGCTTCGGGCGTCACTTCCGACTCGTCGACGCCAAGTTGTTCGACGATGATCTTCTTCACTTTATCGAAGGTGGTGGACATTTCGTCTCCTTTCAAAGCGTGTCGTTGCCGAGGTCACATGAGGACCCCGCCGTCGACGACGAGCGTTTGTCCAGTGATGTACCCGGCGGCATCAGAGCAGAGGAAGGCAACCGCTCCGCTGACGTCCTCCGGCTTCCCGGCTCGGCCGAGAGCGGCTTGTTGGATCAAGAACTCCCTGGCAGCACTGGGCATCTTTTCCGTCATGGCCGTTTCGATGAGGCCCGGTGCGACGGCGTTGACTCTTATATTCCTCGAACCCAACTCCTTTGCCAGCGATTTGCACAGACCGATGAGCCCGGCCTTCGAAGCGGCATACGCCGCTTGGCCGGCGTTACCCATAATCCCCACGATGCTGGTCATGAGCACGATCGAGCCGGCACGCTGCTTCATCATCGGTTTTGCGACCGCGCCGCAGAGAGAGAAGGCCGATTTTAAGTTGACGTCGAGCATTCGATCGATCGTCTCGGGCTTTAGTCGCAGGAGCAACCCATCGATGGACTGGCCGGCGTTGGCGATCGCGCAGTCGAGATGCCCGAAACGCTCCAGCGTTTCGCCGACGATTCGGTCCATCGAGTCCCGATCGGTGACGTCGGCCTCGAAGAGTTCCGCGGTCGCGCCCGTTCGCGCGCTCGCGCAGGCGACGCCGGTCTCTTCCAGTGCCGCGACGTCGCGGCCCACCAGCGCGACATCCGCACCGCGTCTGGCGAACTCTACGGCAATCGCGCGCCCGATTCCACGGCTCGCGCCTGTAATCAGGGCGATCTTGCCGGTCAGCATCATACGGCCGCTTCGGTCGCGCGTTCGATTTCAACGCGAAACTTACCGACGCCGGCGAAATCGCTGACGACGCTCACGGCCGGGACCCTTGCGCCCGGCTCGTGGCCCGCGAGCATTCGTTTCATCAAAGGACCAAGTACGGCGCTTGCTCCGAACTCGACGACGCGATCGAGGTCGTAGGAGAGAAGCTGCTGCGCGGTGTCGTGCCAGCGAACCTCTTCGACCACAGAGCGAACGAGATTAGCTTTAATCGTGGCGACGTCGCGATAGGGTCGCCCGTCAAGGTTCGAGATTACGTCGAACTGCGGCATCGCGAAGTGACTCTTTTCAACGACGGCTGCCAGGCGCGCCACGGCGGGCTCCATCAGCACGCTATGCCACGCTCCCGACACGTTCAGCGGCACGACGCGTTTGGCGCCGGCGGCCAGCATCGGCGCCGCCGCGGCTTGCACGGCCTCGAGGTCGCCGCTGATGACGATTTGCGTCGGCGAGTTGAAGTTCGCCATCGAGACTCGGCCGACGTTTGCGCTCTGCAACTGCTGCAATACGTCGCGGACTTGCGCTGCCTCCAATCCCAGAACCGCCGACATGCCGCCGCGCGCAAGTTGCGCCGCGTGCTGCATGGCGTTGGCGCGCTCGTTGACGATGCGCAGCGCTTCCTCGAACTCCAGCGAATGGGCAACGACCAGGCTGCAGAGTTCGCCGAACGAATGGCCCGCGGTAACCACCGGCTCAACCTCAGCTCCGACGGCTTCGTAGAGCGCCACGTTGGTCGTAAAGATTGCCGGCTGGCTATACTCGGTTTCGCGC
>JBEKRW010000013.1:0-19514 GCA_049517595.1 Candidatus Cybelea sp.
CCTGCGGGGTGAAGTTAGGGACAGCCGGGATTATAGCACGGCGCCCCTTCGACTCGCTATGCTCGCTCAGGCCAGGCTCCCTTCGCCCGCGAACCGAAAGCCGCGCGGCATGCGCTGGGTGGTTACGGGGGGTCTGGGCTTCATCGGCTCGCACTTCATTCGCCTGGCGCTGAACGAGCGCCCCGGCCTCGAGGTCGTCAACCTCGACGCCATGACCTATGCCGGAAACCCGGCAAACCTCCGCGACCTCGAGCAGACGCCACGCTACCACTTTCTGCGGGGCGACATCTGCGATCCGGCAGCCGTCCATGAGGCGATTGGCACCAAGGCCGATGCGGTCGTCAACTTCGCGGCCGAGACCCACGTTGACCGCTCGATCGACGATCCCGAGGCCTTCTTGCGGACCGACACCTTGGGCACGCAGGTCCTCCTGGAGGCAGTGCGGCGCGGCCGCGCCTCGCGCCTCGTCCAGGTCTCGACCGACGAGGTTTACGGCGAGGTGGCACAGGGCGAGTCCGTCGAGAGCGACCCGTTGAGGCCGCGAAGCCCATATGCCGCCAGCAAGGCTGCCGCCGACTTGCTGGCCTTGGCCTATCACGCGACCTACGGAGTCCCCGTGGTGATCACTCGCGGCAGCAACACCTACGGTCCGAACCAGTACCCCGAAAAGATCGTTCCGCTCTTCATTACGAATCTGCTCGACGACCGGACGGTACCGGTCTACGGCGACGGCTTACAAATTCGCAACTGGCTCTCCACGTTACGCACGTCACCGACCGGCTGGGACACGACCGCCGTTACGCGCTGGACAGCTCGCGGCTGCACTCCCTCGGCTGGAGGCCGCGGGTCGGCTTTGATGACGGGCTTGGCGGCACGATTGCGTGGTACCGCGCCAACGAAGCGTGGTGGCGCCCATTGAAAGGCGAGCATGCACCGGCCTGACGCGCCGAAGGCTCCCAAGGGAATCATCTTGGCGGGCGGGCTCGGCACGCGGTTACGGCCTCTGACGAAAGTAACCAACAAGCATCTGCTGCCGGTCTACGACAAGCCGATGATCTACTATCCGCTCGAGACGCTGTGTTCCGCCGGCATCGTGGAGATCATGATCGTGACCGGCGGGAATTCGGCGGGCGAGTTTTTGCGGCTCCTCGGCAACGGCGCGGAGTTTGGTCTCCGCGATATTTACTATACCTATCAGGAAGGCGAAGGCGGCATCGCCGACGCGCTGCGCCTTTGCGAGCACTTTGCCGAAGGCGGCCCGGTCGTGGTCGTGCTCGGCGACAATATCATCCAAGAGAACATCGCGCCCTACGTTGCCAGGTTTCGCGAGCAGGGCACCGGCGCTCGCATCCTCCTCAAAGAGGTTGATGACGCGCGGCGCTTCGGGGTGGCGGCCTTTGACGGCGAACGCATCGTCGCCATCGAAGAGAAACCCGCGCACCCCAAAAGCTCCTATGCGGTTACCGGCATTTACATGTACGACGCGCGCGTCTTCGAGTATATTCGCGCGCTATCGCCCTCGGCACGGGGCGAGCTCGAAATCACCGACGTCAACAACCGGTATCTGGAAGACGGCGAACTCCGCTACGACATCATGGAAGGCTGGTGGAGCGACGCCGGCACGTTCGAAAGCCTACTGCGCGCAAATCGGCTCGTTGCGCTAGAGCGAACCGTCGGTGACCCGGAGGGTTAGTGGTGGAAGAGGTGGATCGGCAGTAAGAAGAGTGCAACGATGAAGAGCACGGCGGCCAATGCACCCCGGAACCACCTTTCCGGCAGCCGCGTAACCAGCATCGATCCAACGAAAACGCCGGGAACCGATCCGATCAGCAGCATTCCTGCGAGCCTTGGGTTGACGTCGCCAATCTTCAAGTGACCGAGCAGCGACGGCACGAGGACCACGATCGCAAAGGCAACGTCGGTGCCAACGAGGCGTCGCAACGCAACGGCGGGCACGACGAGGAGTAAGAGCGGAAGCGTCAGCGACCCAGCGCCGATCGACGTAATGCTGACGGTTAGGCCGACGAAAAAGCCGATGGCTACCGTGGGGATCATCGGCAGTTTATCTGCCTGGGAGACGTCGCCGGCAAGCCGGCGGTTGAATACTATTCCGCCTGCGGAGAGAAGCAACGCTACCGCTACGGCAAAGCGCAGGACGTATTCCAGCTGGTGAATGTCCAGGACCTTATGCATCTGCGCGCTCACGACAACGCCGATGATCGCGCCCGGCAGCCCTCCGAGCGCGAGCCGCCACAGAAGCGATAGGTCCACGGTCCGCCGCTGAACGTGAGCGATCATCGCGACCAGCTTCGTACCCAGCGCAAACATAAGGTCGGAGCCGATTGCGGTATCGGCGCCCACGCCCAGAAGAATCAAGAGCGGGGTCGTCAGCGCCCCGGCACCTACGCCGCTATATGCGATGCAGCAGCCGACGACGAAGCCGACAAGAATGTAGCTCCAGATCACGGGCGGGCCATTGCCCCGGCGCAATCGTGGAGGGGCGGATTCAACAGCATTTTAAAACTAAACCTCCATCGGCAGAAACGGCGACGGCTGCCCGCCGCCCTGGGCCCCGCGTTCGCGACCCCATAAAGGCAAACCTAGGTCAACATTCAACCAGGGTCAAGGCCCCGTGCCCGCCCATCTTCGGCCGGGGCGCACGCGCTGGGACTGCGACGCTTAATTTCCTCAAAGATCTCAAAGCGATGAACCGGAACGTCGCGCGGCGCCTCGATGCCGAGCTTCACTTGGTCGCCATCGAACCCAACGACGATTATGCGAATCGCGTCGCCGATCATAATCGATTGATTAGCTTTACGGCTGAGCACCAGCATCGCGGCCCTCCTTGGCTTGGCGCCGTGCTTCGCGCGGCTCGATTCGCGTGCCTGCGCCAAAAGGTAGCCGCATGAGCCGCACGGAATTCCGTAACGCGTCGGGAGGAGCTATATGATCAAGGACATTGCGTTCTTTGCCTATTCCGTAAGAGATGTGCCGCGAGCGCGCGACTTTTATCGTGACGTGCTCGGTCTGCAAGCCGGCGACTCGTTCGGCGATCATTGGATCGAGTTCAACGTCGGGAGCACGACCTTCGGAATCGGCAACGGCGAAGGTCTGGGATTTAAACCCGGCGCTTCGACCGGCGCGGCCTTCGAAGTCGACGACATGGAGGCGATACGCGAACGCCTCAAGGCCAGCGGCGTCGAGGTCGGCGAGGTGCACGAGTTTCCCGCATGCGTCACGTGCTTTGCAAGCGATCCCGAAGGAAACCGTTTTGCGCTTCACCAGCGCCGTGCACCCGCTCCTCAGAATGCCGCTTAACCCCTAGGCCTTAGCCGGTTCCCGAGACGCTTCGATCAGGATCTGCGCAACCTCCGGCCGCGAAAACTCCTGAGGGGGAAGCTGCCCGGCGCGCAGCATTTCGCGCACTTGCGTGCCGCTGAGTGCCACGTGGTGCGACGGATCGTGGCTGCACGTTTTCTGCGAGCCCATCCCTTCACAGCGCGTACAATAGAAGCTGTTTTCGAACTTGAGCGGAATGATGCCCAACTCTTCGGGCGTGAAGTTGTCGAACATCTTCTGCGCGTCGTACGTGCCGTAATAGCTTCCGACGCCGGCATGATCGCGGCCCACGATGAAGTGCGTGCAACCATGGTTCTTACGCATGATCGCATGAAAGATCGCCTCGCGCGGCCCCGCGTAACGCATCGCCGCCTTGAGCGTGCTCAACTGGACGCGGTTGGACGGATAGTAGTTCTCGATGAGCGCCCGGTAACAGCGCATGCGCACGTCCGCGGGAATGTCGTCGCTCTTCGTCTCGCCCACCAGTGGGTGGAGCAGCAGTCCGTCGACGATCTCCATGGCGCACTTCTGAATATATTCGTGAGCCCGATGCACCGGGTTGCGCGTCTGGAAACCGACGATCGTCTTCCAGCCACGACGCTCGAACTCAGCGCGGCATTCGCTAGGAGAGAGATTCTCGGGATCGCGTTCGCTCGCCAACACCTTGACGGGCCCGGAGACCAGCACGTCTTTGCGCTCGTAGAGCGCGGCGACGCCCGGATGCTTCTCCTCTTCGGTTAAATAAACGTTGCGCGCTTCGCGATGCTTGTCATAGTCGAAGACCTCCTCGACGTCCATGAGGCCTCGTAGCGACCCTTCGCCGTCGCAAAGTGCCACGCGCGAGCCCACGGCGGGCGCCTCTTCGCGAGTCACTCCCAAAACGACCGGGATGCTCCAGGCCAATCCGTTCGCCAGTCGCATCCGCTCGACGACGCTCTCGTAGTCCTTCTGAGACATGAAGCCTTCTAGCGGGCTGAGCGCGCCGTTGGCGATCAGGGCGAGATCGTTGAGCTCGCGACCGGTCAGCGTGAGGCTGCGCAATCCTTTGCTTTCCTCGCGCAACGCGCGCTCGGCTTCCGGAGAATCGACGGTACGATTGACGAGTTTGCCACCGTGCGGCGCAATCATGACGCCACCTTTGCGCCGGCCGGCACTAAACCGCGACGTTCGAGTTCGGCTAGGATTTTCGAGACGCTCTCTTCCACCGCTTCGAGCTCGCTGTCGACGACCACGTCGGGATTTTCGGGGGCTTCGTACGGATCGGAGACGCCGGTAAAATGTTGGATCTCGCCGGCGATCGCTTTGGCGTAAAGACCTTTGACGTCGCGGCGAGTGAGCTCGTTTAAGGAACAACGCACGTAGACTTCAACGAACTGATCGCTACCGATGCGCTGGCGCGCCTCAGCCCTTGCCAGCGCATACGGCGAAATGGCAGCGGTGATCACGGCGGCGCCGTGCTTGACGAGCAGCGAGGCGACGAACGAGATTCGACCGATATTGATATCGCGGTCTTCTCGGCTAAATCCGAGCCCCTTAGAGAGATGGGTCCGGACTTCGTCGCCGTCGAGCACTTCGACGTTGGCGCCGCGAGCGATCAGCTCCGGCCCGAGCCGTTCGGCAATAGTACTCTTGCCGGCACCGGAAAGACCGGTGAGCCATACGGTGAATCCCTGGTTCAACTGGATTTCCTTTCTGGGAGGTTAACTATATTAACCTCAGTTGCTTTTTTTCGCATCCATAGTTTTGGGTCCGCGCGCTGCGGACCTTTCGTTACGGCCCTCGAACCGAAAACTGCGCCGCATGCAAGCGGGCATAGGGGCCGCCTTTCGCGAGCAGTTCATCGTGCGTTCCAACCTCAACGACCCTGCCGCCCTCGATGTAGAGAACTTTGTGCGCCCTCCGGACCGTCGAGAGACGGTGGGCGATCATCAGCGTGGTGCGCCCTGGCAGTAAGCGGTCGAGGGCCTCCTCGATCAGGGCCTCGGAGTGAGAGTCGAGCGAGCTGGTAGCCTCGTCGAGGATAAGGATCCGCGGATCTCGCAGCACCGCGCGCGCAATCGCGATCCGCTGGCGCTCGCCGCCGGAAAGCCGCGTCCCCCTCTCGCCGACCTCCGTGGCATAACCATTGGGAAAAGCGCGGACGAACTCTTCGACGTTCGCGTCGCGAGCCGCTGCGTAGACTTCTTCATCGCTCGCCTCGAGACGCCCGTAACGAATGTTCTCGAGAATCGAACCGCGGAAGAGCTGGACGTCTTGCGGCACGATTGCGATAGCGCGGCGCAAGTCGGAAAGCCGCACGTCCGCGATGTCGAGTCCGTCGAGCCGGACGCTCCCCTCTTGCGGCAGGTAAAAGCGCGGAACCAAGTTGACGATCGTGGTCTTGCCGGCGCCTGAGGGACCGACGAGCGCGACGATCTCGCCCGCTGCGATTGAAGCGTTGATGGAGTTGAGCGCCGGGGGTTCGCCCGCGCCGTAACGGAACGTTACGTCAACGTAGTCGAGTTGCCCGCGCACGCTGGGCAACGCGATCGCATTTGGAGGATCGCGCACCTCGACGGGGAGATCGAGCAGCTCGAACACGCGCCCGGCCCCGACCATCGCCTTACTGATGTCCCCGAAAAACGCCGCGACGCGATTCATCGGATTCATCAAGTTGACAAGTAGGCCCCAAAACATGAAGACGCGGCCGGTATCGAGCCGGCCGACCAAGACCTCGCGCACCGAGAGCCACATGATCGCCACGACTGCCGCCACCATGATCGTCGAGACGACCAACGGCTGAGTCTGGATGAACTGCGTCAGCTTCATGTACGCGCCGAAGAAATCGTCATTTCGGGTGCGAAAGCGATCGACTTCGAAGTCCTCGCGGCCGAACGACTTGACGACTCGCTGGCCTTGTAGAACCTCGGAGAGGTTGGCCGTAAGATCGGCGATCCGCCGTTGCGCCAGATGGGTGCTCGTCGAGATCAGCCGCTGAAATTTAGAGACGGCGAACGAGACGATCGGGGCCACGATTACGAGCGACAACGTCAAGAGCCAATCGAGATAGACCATCGTCGCGAACGACGAGATGAAGGTCGCCAGCGCGACGACGAGTTGCGGGACCGAGACGCTTACGGCGTCGATCATCATCTGAAGATCCGTGGAGAATCGTGCGATCAGCTCTCCGGGGCGCCATTTTGCGAACTCGCCGAGCGGCAAGTTCAGCAAACGCGCGAAGAGGCGGACGCGCAGACGCGCCACCAAGTTCTGTCCGCTCCAGGCCGTCATATACGTCTGGCCGTAGATCGCGGCATTCGCCAGCACCAGCGCGGCCGACGTCAGGCCCAAGGCCAGATAGAGCGCGCGTAAGTCGGGAGCGTGGCCCCGCGGCGGAACGAGTACGGCATTGATAATGATGCGAAACGCGAGCGGAGGAACGATCGAGAGAACGCCGGCCAAGACTCCCATAGCCATCGCAACGGCGAGCCGCCCATAGTAGGGCTGAGCCTCGCGAGCCAGACGGTAGAGAATCGAACGGGAATTCATCCGCCGTAGGCCCTTGCCGCCGCCGCGCAGTGAAACCTCCCGCCGCGCGGCACGGTACGTGGAGATGTATGACTCAGGAGGATCGCACGACTTACATGGACTGTTACTTCCACTCCAACGTCCCGTCGGTTGCGCCGTGCACCGAGTGCGGGAAGTCAATCTGCGCGACCTGCCGCGACGAACGCGGGGGCTGCCCCAGTTGTCGCCTCGCCGCAAAGGTCGAGGCGGCTACGGCGACTCGCCAGCAAATCCCAGGCCAAGTTCCGCCGCGCCCAGCGCCGGCCAGCGTGCGCGGCCCGGCTACTATCGTCGCATCCTCGGACCCCGCTGAATCGCGCGCCTTGGTCGCGCTCGGTTACCCGCTCTGGCCGCTCGCGCTCATTGCCCTCCTAGATCGCAAGCAATCTCGAAATTTGCGACGCCAAGCATTTCAGGCACTGGGATTCAACGCCGGAATCTTTGGTTTTTGGGCGCTCCTCTCGCTCGTCGCGCAGATACCTTTTCTCGGGATCTCTGCCGGCGTGCTCGTGCCTTTGCTGATCCCGCTCTTCTTAGTCTTGAGCGTCTATTACGGCATCAAGACGTGGAACGGCGACGATGTCCGCATTCCGGTCGTTACGAGCTGGCTTGACGAGCGGATGCCTCACGGCGATACGAACGCGCGATAGCGCGTGAGAAACGCTCGCGCCGCAACGGCGTGGTCGACGACCGGTTGCGGATAGGCATCGCGCTCGAAAAGCGCTAGCGCCAACTGCGGTGAATCGTCCGCGCGGCCGTGCCAGGCTTCGCGCGGAATGTGGCGCAGCTCCGGGATCCAGCGTCGCACGTAGGTGCCGTCGGGATCGAATCGCCGCCGCTGCCTTTCGGGATTATAAATTCTCGGAAACTGCGCCATATCGGCGCCGACGCCCGCGATCCATTGCCAGTTACCCGCAGCGACCGCCGGATCGTCCTCCACGAGCCAGCGATTCCATTCCGCGCGCCCAACGCGCCAATCCACCGACAGATCGAAGCACAACAGCGAGGCGGCCACCGCCCGGACGTGCGGATGCATCCACCCCGTTTCATGCAGTTGGCGCACTCCCGCGTCGACGAGCGGATATCCGGTGTTGCCGGCACGCCATGCGTCGAGGGCCGGATGATCCTGCGCCAGCGCAAAGCCTGCCATCTTCTCTTGCAGCGCCGCCTCGGTCGCGTCGGGATAGAACCACGAAAGCTGCAAGAAAAAATCCCGGCGCGCGAGCGCGCGTAGAAAGAGTCTCAACGAGACGCGTTCCTCACCTAGGGAAAACGGATCGCCGAGCCGTTCGCGCACTCTGCGTGCAATCGTTCGCGCCGAGATCGTTCCGAACGATATATGCGCTGCGAGCTGCGACGTCCCGTTCTCGGACGGAATAGTGCTTGCAGCGCCGTACTGCGCGGCCCGGTCCTTCAAGAAACGATCCAGCAGAATGCGCGCCGCTTGGGGGCCCGAAGCCCCGCTCTCTTCGCTCGACGCAAACTCGCGAGGTTCCGGCAACGCTTCGCCGCCTGACTCGCTCGAGATGAAACGCAGTAGAAGCGGATTCTCGTACGAAGCGATTCCGAGCTTCCACCAGCGCTCGAAGTACGGCGCAAACGCACGGTAGCCGGCGCCATCGGCGCCGCGTGCCGCGGCGCCCTCCTCGGGTGGAATGACCGGTGCGTCGTGCACGAGCAGCGCGGTGAGGCCCGCCTCTTCAAGCTCGGACTGCAACCGCCGGTCGTCCCGAATGCCCTGCGCGTGATATGAGGCGCTCCACGCGGCCCCCTCGGCGCCGCTCGTGCGCGCGAGTTCGGCGATGATCTTTGCCGGTTGTCCGCGACGAACTACGAGCCGGCTTCCCATTTCCTGCAGTTCGGCGGCCAGCGCCGCAACGGCGGAGCAAAAAAACGCAGCTCGCCGTGGTGAGGCTCTTAAGCGCGACGCGAGCGCGTCGTCGATTACGATCGTTGGGAGAATGCCACCGCGCGAAGCTGCCGCAGCTAAGCCGGCATGATCCTCGAGCCGCAGGTCGGTTGAAAAGCGATAAATGAACGGCCGTTCCGGCATGGGGCCGACTTCGGTCGCGCCGTCAGCTTCCCCCGGGACGGTGCCGGGACGCAGGAAGCCTAGTGCGCTCGCATCACTGCCTGGCAGAGGGCTGCATCGAGCGATGCCTGGCCGGAGTGCTTGATGACCGTGCATCGCGCCGGCTTGCCCCGGTTGTCGAGCTTCACCTCGAAGGTTATCGTCGAGCGAGCTGCTTGTGCGGAGTCGAACGCTATCGATTCCGCCCGCTGCTCGCGCTGCGGAAACGTCTGCGTGCTGAAGGCCGACACGGCTGCGACATCCTGCGCCGCCACACTATGCACGACCACCGGAGCGTGCCGCTGCGCAAGGATCACAACGGCAAAAACCGCCGCTGCTGCCAAACCCGCGCCCCATTTCCAGCTATGGCGACGGCTCGGGACGCGCGCTCGGGCTCTCCGCAGGTCCGGCTGCCAACGCTCCTGATCCCGGGCTTGGGCGACGATGCCGATGACTCGCTCGATCTCGCGCTCGCCGCCGATGGCCGTACGGCAGTGGCGGCATGTCGAAAGGTGCTCTCTGTAGGCGTGGCGTTGCTCGTCGCCGGCCTCGCCGAGCGCGATTGCACCGGCCAGAATCTCGGCCTTAGCACAGTTTGAAACAACTTTCACGAGTTCGAATCCTCATTCATTACGTGGCGCAATGTCTTCATCGCGCGGCAGACCCGCTGCCGAACGGCGTCCGAGCTGGTGCCGAGAATTTGTGCGGCCTCCGACGACGAATACCCAGCATAGCTCGTCATGAGCAGGGCCGCCGTCTGTTCTACGGGCAAACGCGCCAGCGCCGCCTGCAGATCGACCGACTCAGCGCCGTGCTCGTCGACCCGCCACGCATTGCGATCGAGGTCTCGATCGAGCGGAAGCACGTGCAGGATCTTTCGGCGGCGCATGAAGGAGATCGCGGCATTGGTTGCGGCGCGATAGAGCCAGCCCACTCGCAGCTCCCGCGCCGGATCGGCCTGCAGCGTTCGGTACGCGGAGAGAAAAACGTCCTGGGTCAGATCGAGCGCGACCTCGGCGTCACCAACCATACGGCGAAGGTAGCGCGCGAGCTTGGTTTGGTGCTCGGTCACTAACACTTCCGTTCGCCTTTGCGCGATCGCGGTTCGATCCATCGCAACCGATGTTTCCAAAGTGCTTCTCATTCCGGAGCTCGCGTTGTCTCCTCTACCCTAGACAACGGTAGGACCCGGCCCGCTGTGACGGTGGTGGCCCCTAACCTCAACCTCCGATCTCCGAGAAGGCCCGCATTCGCGAAGCGGTCTCGCCGAGGCGAAGGTGATGGCGCGCGGGCTTGATGAGCATCGCCGAGCGCAATAGGCCGGCCAGTTCGCCGGTGCTCGCGCCGGCGCGCACCGGGGTTCGCAAATCCAGCGCGTAGTCCCCGAAAAGACAGAGCTGCAAGCGGCCGTTGGCGGTCAGGCGCACTCGGTTACAGGTTTCGCAATAGTCGTGTGACAGCGGACTGATGACGCCGACCGCGCCCATCGCGCCGGGAAAAGCGAAATATCGCGCGGGACCGTTGCCTTGCGGGCCCGGCACCGCTTGCAACTGGCCGCCGGCCGAGATTCGTTCCAAGATTTCGCCGGAGGGAACGTATGCATCGCGCTGCAGCTCGACGTTCTCGTGCACCGGCATCACTTCGATGAAGCGCACGAAAATCGGCCGGTGCTTCGTCAGCATCGCAAAGTCGATCAACTCGTCATCGTTCTGCCCGCGCATCACGACGCAGTTTAACTTCACCGGCGCCAGCCCGGCGCGGATTGCCGCGTCGAGGCCGCGCATCACGAGATCCAAGCCGGGCCGTCGCGCGATCGCTTCAAACCGATCGGGTCGTAGCGTGTCGAGCGAAAGGTTGATGCGGCGCAATCCCGCTGCGGCCAGTTCCGCAACCTGCTCCTCGAGGAGCAATCCGTTGGTTGAGAGCGCGACGTCTTCGATTCCCGGGATCTCGGCGAGCGCGGCAACCAGACTGCTTAGCTCTTTGCGGACCAGCGGCTCTCCGCCGGTTAAGCGAATGCTGCGCACGCCGACGGTTGCCGCGGCGCGGACGATCTCGGCGATCTCCTCATAGCTCAGAATCTCTTCGCGGCGAAGCCACGGAAGCCCCGACTCCGGCATGCAATAGACGCAGCGCAGGTTGCACTTATCGGTAACCGATATGCGCAGATAGGTGATCGGCCGGCTGAATCCGTCGATCAGCGAAATCGTCGGCGCCCCGTTAGTCGCCCGCAAAGATATCATCGGACAGCGTCGGATTCAGTTTGTAGTCGTCGATCGTCGAGCTTATGTCGGCGACGTAGCCCGGCTCGCTCACGTGGCCGGTTTGCGACGCAACGACGACGTTGCCCCCCTGGTGGCCGTAGCGATTGGTCATCTCCGCGTAGCCGCCGTTGTAGTAGTTCCATCGCAGCGAGAGAACCGTTGCCGCGCGATCGTCGGCGGTTGCGTCGATGTGCTCGACGTTTCCCCGCTTGCGCGGCACGAGCCGGAACGTGGTCGTGGCGCCGTCGTCCGAGACGATCGTGATGGTATAGAGGTCGCGCCATCTCGATGGCGGCTCGATATGAGCGTAGAGCTTGTCGAACTGCTGCGCGATCAGGGGCAGGCCGCTGGTGAAGGTGACCTTATACTTATCGGGCTGCTTGTAGTAATACGTTCCGGCTAGATCCGCGGCTAGGAATGGAAACGACTTCATGGTCACGTGTGCGTGCAGCGTTGCCGTGAAGGCATGTAGATTAGGGTTTAGCGAGGCCATGCGGTCGAGCAAGCCGGCCGTGGGTGCGGTCGGCGCCGGCGCCGCGGCGCACAGGAAAGTAGCCAAGATGCAGGCCATTGCCGTAGCGAGCCGGTTCATCTCGTCGAGCATACCCCACGCGGGCTGTGAAAGGGTTGAAGCGCCATTGAAATTTCGGCTCGGACCTCGTCGCTCGGTTCCACGGCCGACCGCCCTCGGAGGGCTTCCAGCGCGGCGGGCGAGCCGATTCGCCCCAACGCCCAGGCTGCATGGCCGCGCACCATCGGGTGCGGATCGGCGCACAGACTTTCGGCTAGGGGCCCGACCGTCGAGCGGTCGAGGGCATTTCCTAGCGCTACTGCGGCGTTGCGCCGCAGCACCGCGGCGCCTCGCCAGCCCATCGCCGTCTGTTCGAAGCGCCTCCTGAACGTGCCGCTTCGCAGCCGAAGCAAATCGACCAGCGCCGGCCGGCCGGCTTCCTGATCCAGCGGCGCCCACTGCGCACCCCCCAGAGGCCCCGCGTCGCGCGTCGGTGGGCAAACGAGCTGGCAGAGATCGCAGCCCCAGACCCAATCGCCGATCAGCGGACGCATCGTAATCGGAATGGCGTCGGTCCGCTGGGTTAGATCCGAGATACAACGGTTGGCGTCGATCGTGTAATCGCCACGCAATGCCGCAGTCGGACATGCCTCAACGCAGCGCGCGCAACTACCGCAGCTCTTTGCAAGCGATTGGTCGGGCGGAAGTTCCAGCGTCGTGACGACCTCGCCGAGAAAGACGAACGAGCCCAATCCGGGCGAAATCAGGCTCGTGTGCTTGCCGACCCATCCCAGACCCGCTCGCGCCGCCAGCGCCCGTTCCGCCAACGGCCGCGTGTCGCACGCAACGGTCGTGACGCGCTCGCCGGCGGCCTGGTCAATTGCGTGCGCCACCGCATCGAGCAACGAGCGCAATCGCCGATGGTAATCGGCCGACCAGGCGTAGTTCGAAACGCGCCCCCGCAACGCTCCGCCGCGCGGGGCCGCGGTCGCATATGGAAGCGCGATGCAGATGACGCTGCGCGCGCCGCTGCACAGCTCGGTGGGATCGTTCGCGCGCCGGGCGTAGTCGTCGTCGTAGCTCCAACAAAGAAAGTCCCGGCGGGCGAAAGCCGCTTGCATTCGGCGCCGCGATTCTTCATCCGCGCGCGCAGTGGTCACGCGAACGGCGCCGGCGCCCAATTCGAGCGCGGTGCGGACCGCCAGCTGCTTTATCGTTTCGCTCACAGGGTCGCCAACGGCCCCGGTCTTCCGCGCGGGAATGCTTCGTCGATCGCAACGATCTCGCCGGCTTCCAGCGTAAGCGATCCCGCGCCGGCGTTCTCTTCGACGTGGGCCACCTGCGCGGCTTTTGGAATCGCAAACACGTTACGCTCGCGGGTGAGAAATGCAAGGGCGACCTGCCGCGGCGTCGCTCCGTGCTTACGCGCGATGTTCTCCAGCACGCTGCGCCCTTTTGCCGCGCGCAAGAAACCTCCACGGCCAAAAGGGGTGTACGCCACGACGGCGATTCCGCGTTGACTTGCAACCGGAATCAATTCGTGCTCGATGCCCCGTTCGCCAAGATGGTAGAGCACCTGATTGCAGGCCAGCGGAACGGCGCGTAAGTAGGATGCCGCTTCGAGCATTGCATCCGTCTCGAAGTTGCTGACGCCGACAAACCGTGTCGTTCCTCGTTCCACTAAGGTTTCGAGAGCTTGCATCGTTTCCTCGAGCGGATGCGAACCGGGCCAGTGGAGCAAGTACAGGTCCAAGTAATCGCAACGGAGCCGTTCGAGGCTGCGCTGGGCCGCCTCCAACGTTCCCTGATACGTCGCGTTGCCCGGAAGTATTTTCGTGGTGATGAACAGCCTCTCGCGCGGAATGCCTTGGATAGCCTCTCCCAAAAACTCCTCGACGGCGCCGGCGCCGTACATCTCGGCGGTGTCGAGGTGAGTCATTCCCAGCTCGATCCCGCGCACGATCGCGCGCTGCGCCTCTCTTAGCGCAGAACCGCTCTCCGGCATGTTCCACGTACCCTGCCCAATCGCTGGAAGATCGACCCCAGTCGTCCCCAAAGGCTTGTACTTCATCGAAGATTCCAACCTAGAAAAACTCAAACTCTTCCTGGCGAGCTGCGTACGCGAGCAAGCCTCCGCGCAAATGCAGCAGGCGCTCGAATCCGGCCTCCCGCAAGCGGCGCACCGCCCAGAGCGATTTCATGCCAACGCGGCAGGCTACGATGTAGCGGACGGCACTATCGAGCTCGGACAATCGCTCGTCGAGCTGGGATGCGGGAATTTGCACGGCGCCGGCTATCGAGCCGAGCACGGCTTCGTGCGGTTCGCGAACGTCGAGCAAGGTTGCATCGCGTAGCGCCTCGTCGAGCCCGTCCGCTTCGATCTCTGCGACGTCGCTCTGCACCGCCGGCCGTTCGTAGCCGCGCTCCTCGATGCCGGTAATGGTCGGGTGCGCGCCGCAAAGCTCACAGGCGGGCTCGCGGTCGAAGCGCACCTCGCGGACGTGGGCCGCAAGGCTATCGACGAGCAGCAGCCGCCCGACCAACGGCTCTCCAATTCCAAGAACGACTTTGAGAGCCTCGCCAGCTTGCCATGCGCCGACGAGTCCGGCTAGAGCGCCGAGAACGCCGCCGTCGGCACACGTCGGCGTCAGTTCTTCGGGTGGCGCTTGCGGATAGAGACACCGGTAGCATGGACCGTCGGGCGCGCAGAGCACGCTGAGCTGTCCGTCGAAGCGAAAGATCGAGGCGTAGACGTCGATCTTCTTCTCCAGATAGCATGCATCGTTGACCAAATAGCGCGTTGGGAAGCGATCGGTGCAGTCGAGAACCACGTCGTACCCACGCACGAGCGACCTCGCGTTCTCCGCATCGAGCCGAAAGGGGAACGCTTCCACGACAACGTGCGGATTGAGCGCGTGCAACCGCGTGGCCGCCACGACGGCTTTATTGGCGCCGACGTCGGCCGTGGTAAAGATCGTCTGGCGCTGCAGGTTCGTCTCGTCGACCGCGTCGTCGTCGACGATGCCGACGCGCCCAATTCCGGCGGCGGTTAGATACTGCAGTGCCGGCGAACCCAGCCCTCCGGCGCCCACGACGAGCGCCTTTGCCGCGGCCAGCCGCTCCTGACCGCTCAGTCCTACTTCGGGTATCAGCAAATGCCGGCTATAGCGCCGCCGCTGCGCGCCGTTCATTGCGAGCCGAACCATTCCAAGACCGTGGCCCGCGAATGTTCCGCCGCGTAGGTATGATCGCTGTCGATCGTTGCCAGGGTCTTGGCATCCGGCGCGCGATCGTAGAGCTCGCGCACGCTTGTGGGACTAACCATCGCATCGCGACTCGCCGCGATATACAGAGCGGACCTGCCGGCGAGGCGCGGCAAGAGCTCGTCGTACCGCGCTTCCACGCCGGCCACGAGCTCCGGCAAGGCTACCCCGACGACGTACGACGAGCGAAAGTCGGTGACACCCACTTTGCGTAACGCTTCCAACGAGGTCGGCCGGCCGTAGCCCGTCGCGATCGCGACGGCGCCCCGGACGTTCGCATCGAGCGCCGCAGTGAAGATCGCCGTCATTCCGCCCATGCTGTGCCCCAGCGTGTAAATTGCGTCGTCGGAGCGTTCGCGGACAAACGCGACGACGCGAGACATCGCTTCGATGCAATCGTCGACGCCGCGCAGTTCGCCGCCGCTCGCACCGAGTTTATGTCCCGGAAAGTCGAGGCTGTAGACGCCCAAACCGTGGCTGGCGAGAAACGAGCAGAGAAAATCGAGGTTCTGTTTGCTCGAAGAGTAACCATGACCGGCAACCACGCAGACGCCGCGCGGCCGGCGCGGTTCGTACTTTAGGACGGCAAGCGGATTGCGCTGCGCGTCCAGGCGTAGGAGCTCGACCTTACTCACGGGTTCTCGTTCGCTCTCCATTGCGCGCTGCCGTCGGCGTACCGCTCCTTTTTCCAGATAGGCGCGCGCTCTTTGAGTTGGTCGATTGCAAAGCGGCACGCCTCGAAAGCCTCTCCACGATGCTCGGCCGTAGCCGCAACCGCGACGGCGACCTCGCCAACTGCGAGCTCGCCGACCGCATGCGCGATCCAAAGCCGCACGGCGCCGAAACGTTCGCGCGCTTGTGCGTCGATCGCCTCGAACTCGGTGCACGCCATCGCTTCGTAGGCTTCGTACGAGAGGCCGACGACCCCACGGCCGTCGCTCGCGGTGTCGCGAACGATGCCCAAGAACGTCACGAGCGCACCCTCGCCGGCACCGGCGAGGTTTTCGAAGCATCGCGGGTCGACGGGTCCCCGCACGATGCTAAAGCGCTGGCTATCCACCGCCCACCGGTGGGAAGAGAGCAATCTCGTCGCCGTCGCACAGCGTGCCGTCGGAATCGACGAGCCGTCCGTTGTGGGCGATTCGCATCGACGAGCGATGCGGCGCCAGCGCCGGGAACTGCTCTTCGAGGAGCTTTTGCGCGTCGCCGACTCGGGCGCCCTCAGGCAGACTGAGGCTCCGTTCGCCTGACTGGAGGATCTCGCGCAGGCTTGCAAAGGCAAGCAGGCGAATTTGCATAGAACCTTCCTTCGACGGGGATACGGTCGACCCGTACTGGGGCTATAACAATGATGAGAAACCCTACGATGACCGGAGCGTTGGCGCTCTTGATTGCGTCGGCGGCTCTGACCGCGGGCAGCGCCAATGCTGCCCAGTGCACGGTCGAGGTCCTCACCGTGCAAGGTACGCCGGTGACAATCTCCTACTGCGTCACGGCAGCGCCGCGTTCCACAGGGACCCAGGAGATCATCGTCCCGGTGCTCGCCACCTATTCGGCGCCGGGCCGTTCGCTGCGTCGCTCGAGCGAACTGCACTTTCTCGCCGGCGAAGGCGTCTCGCGAGTATTGGAGAGCCTGGAGCTTTCACAGCTCGGCCTGCGGGGGACGCTCCATCTCACGTTGGCCTACATCCAGGGCTTGATTCATGTCGAGGGGGCGCTGCTGACGCCGGGGGCCATCACGATTAAGTGAGCCCCGGATCCGCTCTGTCGCACCCAAGTGCAACCACGAGGGCGCCCCGCCCGCTCTAAGCCAAGGTATGCGCCGCCGCTACATTGCCTTCAGTAGCTCCAAGATCCCCGACGGCTGTCGCTAGAGGAGAGTTCATTTTCCCTATGCCTTGTACGGCAACCACTCCAAATCTCACGGCTCGCGAGCAAGCGCACTACCTCTACGAAGCGATACCGCCCGGCCTCTTCCGAGTTCAAGACGAAACCGAACGTATCGCATGGCGCGTCAGCCCCGAGCCGTTTGCTTTGTCCAAGCAGCAGCTCGACAGCATCGAAAGCCTCGGTACCGACCTTCTTCGCTTTTATCGCACGCTCAACAATCTCTATAACCGCAGCGTGCGCGGAACGGCGCCCGGCTTCATCGCGGAGTACCTCGACCAAGGGAAGCCCGAGCAGATCGTCAAGCTCCAACGCCAAAACCGATTCAAGCAAGACGTCCCCGGCGTCATCCGCCCCGATCTCATCATCACCGCCGACGGATTTGCCGCGACCGAACTCGACAGCATTCCGGGCGGTATGGGCTTCCTCGGCGCCATGACCGAAGCGTACTGCCAACTTGGCCACGAGAGCGCGGGCGGCGATCACGGGATTCCGGCCGGCTTTGCGGCGATGTTGCGCCACGTAACGGGAGTCGAGCACCCGACCGTCGCGATCGTCGTATCGGAGGAATCCGCCGACTACCGCAACGAGATGTCGTGGCTTGCCGAAGCGTTACGCCGGTTAGGCCTTGCCGATGCGTGGCTGCGCTCTCCGCAAGAAGTCACGTTTAGCGAAGACGGCCTCTTCATTCGCCACGAAGACGGCCGCGAGGCGCGGCTCGACGCGATCTATCGCAACTTCGAACTGTTCGATCTTTTCAACGTGCCCAAGCAAGAGCTGATGCTTTACGCCGCGCGGCACAACCGCGTACGAATCGTACCCGCGCCAAAGGCCTCGCTCGAGGAAAAGTTGGCATTCGCGCTGCTTCACCACCATGCACTTGCGACGTTGTGGCGCAACGAACTCGGCAAGGATGTCTTCGAGCGCCTCCTAGGCCTCTTTCCAAAGACCTGGGTGATCGATCCGCGCCCGATGCCGCCGCAAGGCGTCGTCGCCGGATTGGAGGCCGGCGGCGCACCCGTCTCGGACTTCCGTCAGCTAAACGCGTTGCCGAAGAGCGAGCGCGCGTACGTCATTAAGCCGTCGGGGTTCTCGCAGCTCGCATGGGGCTCGCGCGGCGTAAAGATCGGTGACGATCTGACGCGGGATGAATGGAACTCGGCGCTCGAGATTGCGTTGACTTCCTACGAGCGCACGCCCTATATTTTGCAGCGCTTTCACAAAGGCAAGCTGATTCGCCAGAGCTACTTCGATCGGGAGCGCGACGAGATTCGCGAGTACGAAGGCCGGGTGAGGCTCTGCCCGTACTACTTCGTCACCGGTGAGGAGAGCGTCGTCCTCGGTGGAGTCTTGGCGACGATAGCGCCGGCGGACAAGAAGCTCATCCACGGCATGACCGACGCGGTTATGACATCTTCGATTTTGCGCGAACGCACCGACCCATAAGACGCGCTTGCGCGCAATCGTTCTTTGCCGGCACGGCGTCACCGAGAGCAATCTGGCCGGGCACTTTCTCTCCAGAACCGACGTGCCGTTGAGCCCGCTCGGCCGCGAGCAATGCCGGGAACTTCAAACGGAACTGCAAGCCTTTGATTTCGAACGGTGTTTGGTCAGTCCGATGCGACGCTGCCTCGAGACGCGCGAGATCGTCGCGCCCGATACGCCTTTCGAAGTTGAGAGCGCACTGCGCGAAGTGGATTTTGGTACCTGGGAGGGCCAGACGCTGGAATGGCTGCAGGCCCACGATCCGTCCGGGCTCGCGCAACGGCGCCAGGACCCCGTGCATTTCCGGCCGCCACAGGGCGAGAACTTCGCGGACGTCGCGCAGCGGTTGCAACCGGTCGTCGAAATGCTGCGCGAGCCGAGGCGTTGGCTCGTCGTCGGACATCGCGGAACCCTTAGCGTGCTCGAACGACTCCTGCGCGGATTGCCGCTCGAATCCCAAGCGGTCAAATCGCTCGAACCCGCGGAGTTTCGGATCGTTTTCTAGGGCGTTCTCATCCTGAACGTTTGCGTGCGGCCGGGCTGCTACGATAGCGCCGACAAACCTAACGCCATCTCAGGAGATTTTCAAGAATTATGAACGCAACGACGCTTCGCCGGTGCTCTGTGCCGGCGCTCATCCTGGCCGCAAGCCTTGCCGCCTGCTCTGGGCAGACGACCAGCGGTGCTGGATATACCCCGCAGACGACGCCGGCGCAAACCGGGCATTCGCTCAACCGTAGCGTGCAGCCGGACGCAAAGTGTCCGAAATCCTATCTTGCCTGCGTGACCGTCAGCCAGCCGAGTGGGGCCGACGTCGGTCTGTGTGTCGTGAACGGCCAGATCGTGACGTCGTGCTCGGGCTCGCTGCCGTCGTACACCTGGAGCAGCATCTTCTACACCAGAGGGGGTAGGGTGTTTCACAAGCTCAACGGGGCCTTCGATCCGAACTCGGGTGATCCGACGCTCGACACGGTCACCGAGACAGCCGCTCTCAAGTCCAGCCTCGGCAGGTACAAGTATCATCAGGTAGTCAAGGCGTGCACGTCAAGCGGGTGCCTATCGGCCGATATCGGAGTCGCGACCGAGTAAGCGCCACCGTAGCGAACTCACCCGCACGCTAGTGCACGCGGGTGAGAACTGCGTTCTGC